>CAKOMH010000008.1:0-35075 GCA_934096595.1 uncultured Bacilli bacterium
ATTTAAAAGCTGAAAAAATACCTTTTCCAAAGAAAAAAGAAGCCAAGTAGAAATTATTCATTTCCACTCAGCCCCTTTTGATTTTTATAATATTCATATAATTCTTTAAATCTATTATAATGAACTACTTCTCTTTGTCTTAAGAACAAAAGTGGTCCGATTAAATCCTCATCAGTTGCTAAACTTAACATATTTTCATAACCAGCTCTTGCTTTTTCTTCAGCCGCCATATCTTCACATAAATCAACTATTGGATCCCCAGTTGAGGCAAAATAACTCGCTGTAAATGGTACTCCCGAAGGATTTACGGGATAAACTCCCCTACCATGGTCCATATAATATTCCGCAAGTCCAGCTTGCTCTAATTCTTCAACTGTAGCTCCTTTAATTAATTGCCTAAACATCGTCGCAATCATTTCACAATGGCCAAGTTCTTCGGTAGCTATCATATTAAGTAAAGCTTTTCCTTTTGCATCGGGCATCGAAAAACTTTGGGAAAAATATCTTAAAGCTGCTGCTAACTCCCCTGCATAGCCTCCTAACCCCGCAATAATATATTTAGCCATTCTTAAATCTTTTTTCTTAATATTTACTGGATAAGCTAAATGTTTTTCATACTTATACATACTTGATACCTCCATCATTATCCCAAGGCCAAGGATTTTTATAATAATCATAAGTATCCGTATAAGTACTAGTAAGTTCTAAAGGACGATACATTCTTTCATATTTATTTAGATAATCTTTATACTTATTTACTTCTTCTCTAAATTTTTTATACATATCATAGTCATTTGGATGTAAATCTAAATACAAACTAATATCATTTAGAGCAAACTCACTTTCATTTATTTTTAAAAGAATTGCCTCTTCTTCTGTTTCGGGCATAACCTCTCTTGCTTTATAATTTTTATAAGGAACATACTCATCTTTAAACATATTACCTCTAGCATAGCCAATCTTACAGTCAACTAGTTTTGAACTGTTAATATTATCATTATTAGGTAATTTTCCTGTTACTAGAAAATCAATATCATCAAAAAACATAATTTCTCCCTCCTAAAAATAACCTATGTATTTTAAATATAATTGTCTATGCTAAAACCTATTTTTATATATTAAAATACTTTTTTAAGAGAAAATAATTATCGATAATATATAGTAAACAAAGGATAAAGGTTAATTTATTTGGCATTTTCTCTATAATTTTATTCATCTTTTTTAAGAAAAACTTATCTATTATTAAAGAACCTGTAGCCCAACCAAGTGATACTAAGACATTAACATATTTTCCTATACTTAAAGGCCATGTCTCGTAAGTCCATTTATCTTTACCGAGAATAAATCTTGCTAAATGACCGCCCATAAACTCTAATACGGTTAGAATGATAAAACTTAAGATAAAGAAAACTAAATCTCTAAACTTTTTATTTTCTTGTTTTTTTAATAACTTATCTAAAAACATAATAATAAGAAAGCCAAAGAAGTAAATTGGCGTAAAAGGTCCAAAAAGAATACCACTTGAATAATTACTTCTTATAAAAACATTACAACAAGTTTCAAATAGAAAGCCTAAAATACTATAATATATGTAATAATTAATCCATTTCATATTAGTATCTTAACCGTTATTGAAAAAATTATACTAATTTTGCTGCTCATTTTATCTATCTTTTTAAATGTAATTGCTTTACTTGACGCTTTTGAGTTTTAGTTTACCTTATTGTTTTATGATACCAAAAAATATGTTATTATATCCTTAATGATAGATGGTGATAAAATGAAAATTACATTAATTAATAAAGATGATGAGAGATTAAAAATACCTTGTTATGAAGTTAATGATTTTGAGAATAAAAATTTTTATCAAGACTTAATTAATCAGATGACAGAAATTAGTTTGACCAATCATGCTTTTGCGGCAGCCGCACCCCAATTTGGCATAAATAAAAGATTTATTTTAATATTAAATTCATCAGAAAATACATCAGTAAACAATAGCACTGATACTCAAAAAAACAAAGAAATATGCAAAGATTATGAGATTATACCCTATTTCAATCCTAAAATTACTGCTATGAAAGGGTTGCAATATTATTATGAAGGCTGCATGAGTATTAAAGGCGTGCTTGGTAAAGTGGCAAGACCTTATTATATTGAGTTTGATTATCAAGATATAAATGGCAATCACCATCATAAGATATCAAAAGATTTTGAAGCCATTGTCATTTGTCATGAGATAGACCATTTAGATGGCATTTTATTTACTGATAAAGCCGAAGATTTGATATATAATGTAGATTCTGAGCTAAAACTTACTATTAGAAATAAACATCCTAAAGTGATAATATCAAAAGATATCCAATTTAATCAAAAGAATATGTAATTTAAATTAATGTTAAATCCAAAATATAACTATAAAAATAGAACAATTATCTAAGTAGATTATAATTAGTCTTATCAAAAATTAAAATAATTGGATATAAAAGAAGCGATAAAGTGAATAACGAAGTTAAAAAAATACTGTTTTCTAAACCAGAAAATTATGTTATACTTTCTAATATAGAAAGTAGTTGATTATTATGGCTAAAAAGAAATTGCCTAGTACTTATCAAAAATATATAATTTTAATTGTTGGTATCTTGGGACTATTTATTATGTCTTTCTTAATTTATACTTTTGTTAAAGATATTAACAATAATAAGGCTAATTCTTCTTATTTAGTAAAACATAAATTAGTTACAAAATCATACAATATTACGGAAGATTTAAGTGAGTTAAAAAATAATAAAGGTACTTATTTCGTTTATTTATCTTATACTGGTAGTAAAGAGATATATTCTTTAGAAAAAGATTTAAAGAGTTTAATTAAACAGTACAAGTTAAAGGATAAGTTTTACTATGTTAATTTAGATGGTTTAAAGGAAAATGCTAATAAAATTAGTGCGGTAAATGAGTTATTAGGGCTAAATGAGGTTCAAGTTACTAAAGTTCCTACTATCATTTATGTAACTAATGGCGAAATAAAAAAAGGTAATATTATTACGAGATTAGATGATAATTTGTTTGAAAAAGGTGATTTTCAACAGTTATTAGATATTAATGACCTCTAAGGGGTCTTTTTTTAACAAAAAAATGCAAGTTTTGTTTGACTTTAAGAGGGACTTACTATATACTTTTAAATGGTACATTTTATTTATACAAAAATTATTAGATGTGGGAAGTCGAAATAACAAGTAGTATAATTGAAAGGGAAAAAATTATGAATACATTCATGCAAAAAAAAGAAACTGTAGACCGTAAATGGTATGTTATCGATGCAGAAGGACAAACATTAGGGCGTCTTGCAACTAAGGTTGCTACTGTACTTAAGGGTAAACATAAACCAACATACACACCTCATGTTGATTGTGGTGATTATGTTATCGTTATTAATGCTAGTAAAGTTGTTTTAACTGGTAATAAATTAAACGATAAGATGTATTACAATCATAGTAGATATGCTGGTGGCTTAAGAGAAAGAACTGCCCAAGAAATGATTACTAAATATCCAGAAGAAATGGTTGAAAGAGCTGTTAAAGGTATGTTACCAAAAGGACCTTTAGGAAGACAAATGTATAGAAAATTATTTGTTTATGCTGGTTCTGAATATGAACAAGTAGCTCAAAAACCAGAAGTATTAGAAGTTAAGTAGGAGGTATATAGAATGACAGATAAAAAAGTATGGACTGGTACTGGTCGTAGAAAAAGATCTAGTGCTCAAGCAAGATTAACATTAGGTAAAGGTAAAATCGTTGTTAATGGTGTAGCTGTTGATGAATATATGCCTTATGCAACTTTAGTTATGGATATTAAACAACCACTTGTTGCTACTGGTAACGAAGAAAAATTCGATATCGAAGTAACAGTTAAGGGTGGTGGCTTCTCTGGACAAGCTGGCGCTATTCGTCATGCTATTACAAGAGCTTTAATTGAATTTGATGCTAATGCTGATCAAACAAGAGAAGACTCATATCGTAAAGTTCTTAAAAAAGCTGGTTTCGTTACAAGAGACCCAAGAGTTAAAGAGCGTAAGAAATACGGTCTTAAAAAAGCACGCCGTGCTCCACAATTCTCTAAGAGATAATATATTAATAGTTTCATTCCTCATAGACTTAAGTGTTTATGGGGTTTTTTGCTATTTTGGCTAATAAAATGATAATTTGAAATTAAGAGTAAATCCTATTTATAATACTCACTTTGTTAATTTTGAGTTTTAAACGGTATTAATTTATCAAAGCTTATTGAAATGAAAATGTTTATAATATATTATAAAAATATGTTTTTAAGTGCTAAGCACATTTTGGTATATATTACATATTTTAGAGTTTTATAGAATTACACAAAAGAAAGAAGGAAAAATAGATATGTCTAATAAATATTATAAAATAAGAGTAGATGATTTATTCAATATAAATTATTATGGAATTAAGGCAGATAATAACACTCCAGCTCACCCCCAAAACTTTAAAAGTTTAAAATATTTATATAAAATCAGATATCCAAAACTTATGGAAAAAGCCGACGAATTAGCATATATGAATTACGCCGTCAAAGAACAAAATGAAATATCAAAAGGTGAAATGGACAAATATAATGTTCCATATTATCTTTTAGTTACAGACACATGGTCAAATGGTTTCTTTGAGTATAAAGAACTACTAACTGGTTTAACAATTTTAATTCCATCAGAAATTTATGCTAAATCATATGGATATCCTCTAAAATTAAGAGAAGAAATAACGCCAGAAGAATTAGCTGATTTATTCAATGATGATTATATAAGAAGAATAAGTAATTTGTTTGGAATTTTATTAAAAGATGAAGAAAAAAATAATATAAGATGTCAAATACTAAAAAAATAAAGTGTATTTATAGACGGATTTTAATTTATTGGGCTAAAGGAACAAATTTCAATGAACTTTATGCTGTATAGACTTAAGCGTTATGATTTTTTGCTTTTTAGATATTAATACACAAGCAAAATTAAATTATATTTGCTGTTAAAATATAATTTTGTGTTATTATGAAATTATAATAAGAAAGGAGATATAAAATGACAGAAGTGTATTTACTTAGACATTTAGAAACTTTGAAGGTAAATAATATTGAAAATGACGATTCATTACAATTAAAAAATGAAAAAATGATACTAAGTATAAATTTTGAAAAAATAGCTTATGAAAAATCTAAGAATAAGGACATGCAAAACATTGATGTAGTATTTTAATAAAATTATGTAAGAACGATAGCTACCGCGAAGTATTTTACAAAAGATGAAATAAACATAATTGCTTCTTTTGGCGAAAGCAGATTCGGTGTTGAAAGCTGGGAAGAATTACCAGAAGGATTTGGAAATAAACAATACGCTGATTTTGATTATCGTATGTCTAATGGCGAGTCGCTAAATATGTTAATAGAAAGAGAAAAAGTAGCTTTTAATAAAATTTTAGATGATTATAAAGATAAGAAGATATTAATAGTTTGGCACTCTACAGCGCTTACTTCTTTACTTACTTTATGGTGTGATGTCGACTTTACTGGCGATTATAAGTTTAATAACAAAGTTTTTTTAAATGGCAAATGGAATTATTGTCAGACTTTTAAACTCGTCTTTAATAATAATAAAGAACTAATTAGTATTGAGAATATTGAATAAATAGATTAATAATAAAAACCAAAGAACATAAATTTTAATATGAAAAAGTTTTTAATATTAAGTTTATGTTTTTTATTGTCCTTAACTTGTGTTAGAGCATCCCGATGGTTTTTTATATAAAAATAAGTATAATATTCAATCACATTTCTGCAATTAATTATTACACTTTTATAGTACCAAAAGTCTATAATCATAAAGATTATAAATTTAAAAGCTTTTAATATTTATAGAATAAAGCTATTTTCGTTTTTTTGTTTACCATTATTTATTTTATTGAATAATTTATTAAATCTTGATTTGTTTAAAAAATCCATATCATCTTTATTAAATTTAGGCCAATAATTAGCAATGAAATTGCAGGCACTTATTATTTCTTCTCTTGGATAATCTTTTGGACAATCATAGTCGTCAAGGTTATACATTCCATGTGACTTTCTAAATGTGTCAGTTGATTCTAAAAAATATTGATTTTCCCATAATTTTAAATTAGACTCCATCCATGTTGCATCAATCCAATAAAAAATACTGTTTATTTCCACAACATTAAAAGCATGACCAGCTTTTTGCGGATTTATAAGATTCTTACTACTAACATATTCACAATTTACATTAGCCATAGTTAATAACTCTTCTAATACTGTTGCATAATCGCGACATACACCGATACCACCACTAAATAAATCATAAAAACTTCTCCAAGGTACTGTGCCTTTTTGACAATTATCATAATCATATTTAAAATAGTTAACTACGAAATTTGTTAAGTAAATGGTTTTTTGGAGTTCTGTTGCATCGTCCGGAATTTTGGAAATGATAAAATTTAAAAATATTATTGCAAATTTAAATCGTGCTAAAGATTCAAAACTCATTCCAAAGCATTTAATTGTTATAGGGATAGCAAAACTATCAAAATAGTAAGTTTTATTAGTGTCTATTTGTTCATGACATTTTTCAATGTTAAGTGTATAACTTATATCCTCATATGGATATCCTTCTGTATTTGAATAAACATCTAATACAGTTTCGAATATTCTCAAAAATTTTGGATCTTCTACAGAAATATTAAAGTGTAATTTTTTAGAAAAACCATTATTTATAAGAAATATTGCGTTTCCTATAGCCGTGAAAAATTCTTTATAATTGTTTTCTCCATTAAGATAAATGGTAAAATCATAAAAAATATTAGCGTCATTAATTTTATATATCAATTTTTTTAATACTTGTGGTTGAAGACTTATGATTGCAGAAAAATTATTGATTGAATAATGAAATTTTGGATTTTCGATTAATTGCAATAAAATATCGTCTTTAATATTTTGAACATCATTAACTTTAATGTGAAACAAATTTAACAATTTTAATATTTCGGTTAAATTACTAGAATTAATAGCGTTTGCATTCATTGTTATTACAGCATTTCCATATTTTCGTCTAAAAACATCAATATGCTTGCTTATAAATTCGTAAATTTCACTATCGGTAGCATCTTCAATATAAATATTTTTATCATTCAAACAAATAAGACTGTATGGATATTCCTTATGTTTAGAAATATACACACCAATTTCGCCAAACTTTTCAAATAAATCTAAATTATTTAAAAATATTATATCACTCATAATAAATAACTCCTATTTTAAAATATCATAAAAACCTTTCAAATTCAATTCCTATCTAATATCCTTTGTATTTATATAAATTGTATTTTTTTCTTTTTTATAAAGGCAAGAAACAATTAACTTATTTATTTAAATATAATTCTAAGTAAAACAATTAAAACATAAATTTTAATATGAAAAAGTTTTTAATATTAAGTTTATGTTTTTTATTGTCCTTAACTTGTGTAAGAGCATCCATGCCTTTAACTGGAAAAACTATAATTTTAGACATCGGACATGGCGGTGATGATCCCGGAACTAGTTATCAAAATATTTTGGAAAAAGATCTCAATTTAGCTATAGGTTTAGAACTAGAGAGTGAACTTTCTAAAAATGGTGCCAGTGTCATTTTAACCAGAGAAGGCGATTATGATTTAGCCAGTCCCAATGCTTACAGGAGGAAAAAAAGTGATTTTGATAATCGTATCGACTTAATTAACAATTCTAATGCCGATGTTTACTTATCTATCCATATTAATTACTTAGAAAACTCATCATATTATGGCGGTCAAATATTTTATTATGGTGAAGAAAATAAAAAATTAGCCGAAAATCTCCAATCACAATTTAATAAAATAAGTTATCCCAGGAGTATCAAACCGATGCCAAATATTTACATGTATCGTCGTCTAAAAATTACAGGTGTCCTTGTAGAATGTGGCTTTATCTCCAATAAAAAAGAAAGAGAAAAATTAATTACACCAGCCTATCAAAAAGAAATTGCTAAAAGTTTAACAGAAGGGTTAATCCTTTATTTCACTTAAACTTCACAAATTAATTACAAAAATACCACTTAATTTAGATATCATTTGACTGTCAGGTGTGATATAATTTAATAATAGGTGAATTGTATGGCGTCCAGACAAAAGACATTTAAAACTATAGATGAACAAATCGATATTTTAAAAGAAAAAGGTCTAGTTATAGACGATATTGATTATGCAAAAGACATTCTCTTGCGTGAAAATTATTTCTTTCTTATGGGATATCGTCATCTGTTCATAAAAAGTGAAAGAGACCGAACATTTATTAAAGGAACAAATTTCCGTGAACTTTATGCTATGTTTAATTTTGACCGCCAAGTTCGTAACATCATATTTAAAAATATTTTAATAGTTGAAAATAATGCTAAAAGTATTATGTCTTACCAATTATCCAAGAAATATGGTATCAAAGAAAAACATTATTTAAATCCTAAAAACTTTAATACTGACGCCTCTAAGAAGAAACAAGTAAACGACTTATTAAAAAAAATGCAGCGTCAAATTAGAGTTAATGGTGGGCAACATGCCGCCACTCAGCATTATATGACTAATTATGGCTATGTACCCCTTTGGATTGTTGTTAAAGTTTTATCTTTTGGTATTATTTCCGAACTATTTAGTATCTTGAAAACGGAAGACCAAAGAGCAATTGCGGACATTTATAACCTAACTCCTGAAGTATTATGTCAATATTTCCCAATTATGTCTAATTATCGTAATCTTTGTGCTCATGAAGATATCTTGTTTGACCACCGTTCTCAAAGAGTAATTGAAGATAATAAATATCATTATTATTTAGGTATTCCAAAGATGAATGGCGAATATATTTATGGAAAAGATGATTTATTTGCATTAATTATCATTTTAAGACAAATACTAAGAAATGAAGATTTTAGAATGTTAGTTAATGAAATATCTTATGAATTAGATATTTTAGAGGGAAAATTACAGCATATTAGTATTGATAAAGTCATGGATGCAATCGGTTTTCCAAAAAATTATAAAGAAATAGTAAGGATGGATATATAATGAATGAACAAAGAGTTGTTAATGCCAAAGTCGTAGGTAATAAAGGTAATATTTGGAACAAAATATTACTTGCCATCGTTTTAGTATGCGTTGGAGCTGCTGGAATGTATGCCGTTATGAAATTAAATCCCGGAACCACCGTTGTTAATAAGCTAGAAAAAGAAGTAACTGTTAATGAAAATGGTATTGCGGATGCTGTTGAAAAAGTTTATAACTCCGTAGTTGTTGTAGAAAACTACCGAAGCAATAAACTTCAAGCTACTGGTACAGGTTTTATCTTTAAAAAAGATGGTAATAAATATTATGTCATGACTAATTATCATGTTATTGAAAACTCATCAAAAGTAAAAATAGTTTTAACTGATGATACAAATACTGAAGTTGAAGTCGTTGGCGGCGATAAATATGCTGATATTGCTGTTTTATCATTTACTTCCTCAAGTGATTTAACTGTGGCGGAAATTGGTTCAAGTACTGATGGCCGTGTTGGTGATACTACCTTTGCTGTAGGAGCTCCTTTAGACAGTTCTACTTATTCTTGGACTGTAACAAGAGGTATACTTTCTGGTAAAGATAGAATGGTTGCTGTTTCTACTACTAATAGTACTTCAAGTGATTACATTATGCGTGTTTTACAAACTGATGCCGCTATCAACAGTGGTAACTCAGGTGGACCTTTATGCAATAGTAATGGTCAAGTTATTGGCGTAACTAATATGAAATTAGTATCAAGTGGCGTTGAAGGAATGGGCTTTGCTATTCCAATTGAAGATGCTATGGAATTTGCTAATAAGATTATTAATGGCGATGATATTACTCGACCAAGACTTGGCATTAGTATGATTGAATTAGTAGTTGCGGAAAATTATTATCGTATGGATATTCCTGATAATGTTACAAATGGTGTAGTTGTCTATGAAGTAGAAAGTGGTTCTTGTGCTGAAGCTGCTGGCTTAAAATCTCAAGATATTATTTTAGAATTTGACAATGTTAAAATAACAAGTTCTGCTGAATTAAAGTACGAATTATATCGTCATAATGTTGGTGATACCGTAACAATAAAAGTAAACCGTAATGGCTTTGAAAAAGATTTAAAAATAACTCTAAAAAAATAATTGATTAAATAAAAACTCTCTAGTATCTATATAAATACAATAGATTTTAGAGAGTTCTTTTTATTTACAGAAAAATGTCAAATAACTTAAAATCTCTTGAAATTAATAAAATATAAAATGATAAATGATATAATAAAAATGAAGAGAAGTCCAAGATAAATATTGATTTTATAGAAAGGAATTAATTATGGAAAAATATGTAAAAGTAATGTTTGGAAATAAAGGAGCCAACTACGAATATAAAATTGGTGAAGTAAATATTGCTACTAATTGGAATCCTAAAGCAACCAGTGGTCGTGAATTCGGTGGCTTTAATTATACAACTGAAGATTGTATTTTAAGGTGGCTTCATAGAGGCGATACTATCTATGATGTTGAAATCCCAGATGACGCTGAAAACATAAAAATAGAAGGTGCTACAATTATTTATCGAACTAATAAGATTATAGTTAAAAATCCTCGAAAAGTAACAGATGATATGGCCTATGAATTTTATAGAAAAGCCAATATTCCCGAAAAATCTTATCCTAAAGCCTTATGCGCTGTAGCACTTATGGGATATGAAAAGACGGCTAACGCAATTTTAAAAGATAAGGTTTCAAAGGAAAATATTGATGAATATTTAGAAGAGTGGAATGATTTTTTTAATTATGGCGGTGATGGCAAAAGAGACAAATCTGTAAAATTTATTAAAGATATACAAAATAAGTTATTAACGGTTAAGAATGGTTGCCGTGGTTGATATGGTAGATATAGAAAAATATAGAAAAAAATTAGATTATTTTAATTTTTCGCCAACGACAAAAGAATTATTTCAGACTCAAATTAAATTATTTCAAAGCTATAATCAAAAAAAGCATGTCAAATATAAAATTGGCGATGTTGTAACCTTAGATAATTACACTTTAATTCATGGCTCACGAGCAAATTTAGAAGAATTAAAAATAATTTCTGAAACTGGTTTAATTGCAAGTGAATTTTATAGCAATATGCCAATAAAAAAGAAGAAACCGTATGTCGTGGAGTTATGGAAAATTACAGAAAATATTAGCTTGAAAGAATGGTTAGAAAAAAACACAGGGGTAACAATAGATTTTTATAATAATACCGATAAAATTTATAAGAGTGAAATTTCCTCGTTTGCTAATTTAAAAGAAGTAATAAAGCGCGAGAGTGGATATCGTAATTATATAATCTATCAGAATCAAGAACAGCGTTTCCTTCCAAATGAACTTAACAATAACGAATGTTCAGTCGCTTTTATAATTAAATATCAAAAAGATAATTTATTAATTGAAAATGATATATTTGACTTAAAGTTTCCAAAAGAAGTTAGCAATGAGATTTTACCTAATTGGTATTTTGAAAAATATATTGTTAATAGAGAGTACGATAAGAATGAAAATGGTCGAGAGAAGGCAATTATCTTTGGTATTCCAGCAACTATGATTGAGGGTATTATAATTAGTGATAAAATAAAAAATAATGACGATTACTTAATAATTCAAAAGTTATTTCCTAATTGTTACATATGTTCTAGAGATGGTAAAGTCCTATCAGTCTCTAAATAGTTAAAATAATTAAACATTAAAAATACTTAAAAAGTTGGAGAAAATATGAAAAAAGAAGATTTTATAAAACAAACAACCGAAAAATTAAATGAAAATTCAAAAAAATTTATCTTAAGTCAAATAGAAAAATTCTATGATTCAAAGAATTTAGGCAATTTAAAGCACAACTATGCAATAGGAGATAGTGTTTTCTTGCCAAAAGGAACACTGTTGCATGGCACTTATAAAAACTTTGAAGGCCTTAGTGAAATTGCTAATAACGGATTAATTTCCAGTTGGTTTATAGACGGAAGGTTATCTAAATATCCAAGCTCCGTTGGCGTGTGGAATTTACAAAGAGACTACTATTTAAAAGATTACATTAATTTTTATTCTGGTGGAACAATCATGTATTGTGGTGTTTATGATGAAAATGAAAAGAAAGAAGTTAGTAAAACTGCTGTAATTCCTTACGATGAAATGTCTGATATAAATGATATATCTCAAAAATATGATTGCCATATGTGGTTAATGGAACAAACTAAAGAAGCAAGATTTATGCCAAGTTTAAATCAAAATAATGTGCAAATTGGCATAATTTTTAATGCTGATTTAGTAAAGAAAAGTGGTTTATTATTAGGAGATATCTTGGATACTAATAATTTTGATAATGAATTAGTTAAAGATTTTGTGAATCCAGACTATTATGAAAAATTCATTAAAGAAAGAGCAAAGAAAAATGACTTCTTTACTAATAGAGAAAGTTCAATTCTTTTTGGAGTACCTAGCAATTTAATTGAAGGAATTTTAGTTGGAAGAAAATATGAAAAAGATGAAAATATTTTAAAAGAAATAAAGAAATTATTACCAGACTGTTATATATGCAATCTTGACGGAAATGTCATAATGGTCTAAAGAAAGGAAATACTTAAATGAAAATAACTTTTTTGGGGACAGGAGCTATAGGGTATCCACTTGCTTTTTGTAATTGTAATAATTGTCAAAATGCAAGAAAATATGGTGGAAAAAGTTTAAGAAAAAGAGCTTCAATTTTAATTAACGATGATTTATTAATTGACTTAGGACCTGATACTCAAAGTGCGATGATGATGTACAATAAAAACATGGGAAAAGTTAAGTATTTATTGCAAACGCATATTCACACTGATCATTATGATCAAGGATTATTGTGTGCAAGAATACCGTATATGGCAATGAAAAATCATCTTAAATTAGAAATATTTGCTCACCCAAAATGCTTAGAAATTATGAGCAACAGAGTTAGTCAGTATGAACACGCTGATTTAATTAGCAAAGAAGGACAAGAAAAATTAAATATAGAAAGTAACAGTGTTAATTCTGGCGATAAGTTTACAATAGGTGATTATACAGTTAGAGCTATCGACTCTGCTCATGATATGAAGCACGGCTCTCTATTATATGTTATCCAAGCAAAAAATAAAACTTTGTTTTATGCGACTGATACACCAGCTTTAACAGATTTAGCCTTAACACAATTAAAAGAATATAATATAGATTGTGTTATTATGGATCATACTTTCGGCAATGTTAATTATTCCTTCTCTCATTTAAATACTAATCTTTTCTTAGACCAATTAAATAAAATGAAAAAGTTAAATATAATAAATAATACAACTAAAATTTATGGAACACATATCTCACATGATGGTATGCCATATCATGAATTAGCAGAAAAAAATGCATTTAGTAGTGGCTACCACATTGCATATGATGGGTTAGAGTTGGTTTTATAAAGAAAGTGAATAATACTAATATGGAAATACTAGATTTATATGACAATAATTTTAATAAATTAAATAAAACAATTGTTCGGAGGGTAGATGAAATACCAGAAAATACCAACATTATGCTTTCTTATGCCATTATTAAAAATGATAATAAGTTTTTACTAGAGCAAACGACAATTAGAAATGACTATAAGTGGTGTTTTGCAGGTGGCCATTTGCAGCATAACGAAGCCGCACTTGTTGCCCTAAAAAGAGAATTGTTTGAAGAATTAGGATTAATAAATATAAAAATATCCAAGCTAGATACGGTTAAATATCCTGAAAAAAATTTTATTTTCAATATTTATTTAATAACTGACAAAATAGATACTAGCAAGTTAAAACATCAATTAGAAGAGGTTAATACGATAAAATGGTTTACTAAAAAAGAATTATTAAAAATGGTCGATAATGATTTATTATTGCAACCTCATAAATTTATAGTAACCAATTACATTGTTAATGATTTCTAAAAAAATTATTGATTCAGATATCAATGAGCTAAAAGATTCTATAAATATCCAACAAGAAGAAATAAAAGAAGAAGAAAAACAAGCAATTTTAGCTAAAGAAGAAAGTCTAAAAGGTACTACACAAGTAGCTCAACAAATCTATGATTTAGTAAATAAAATTACAGCAAATATTGATTGTAATTTAAATGAAGAATTATCTAAATTAAAAGATTTATATACTAGATACCGTGTATCTATAGCCCAAGATGGTAAATATGTTAATGAAGCTAGTTTCTTAACTCAAATAGCTCAAATTGAGTTCGATGTAAATAGAAAAATAGCTGAATATAATTATAAAAAACAAACTTTAACAGCTAACGATAGATACTTGAACAATTTAGCTGACATTTCTGCTGAATCTTATGAAGAAGACCTTAACATGCTCGCTAATCAAAATAATGATGAAAATAAACTACATTTATCGTTATAATTATAATTTATCTTATAAAATGTGAACAAAAAACTGAATAGAGTTACCAGACTTTATTCAGTTTTTCTGTGTAAAAAAAGTTTTAAAGTTTTCAATTAGTATATGAATTTAGAATATTAAATAATCATTTGTATAAAACATCTAAATCCACAAAACCACTAATACCATCAACTAAACCTTTATCACTAAATTGCCATATTTTATAGTCTTTATCATAATTAGTCATACTAGTATAATGAGCAAGCCACACATTTTTATTTTCTGTATTCCAAACATTACTAAGATAAAACTTACTACCATATAACATCGCATCGTAGCCCTTTTCTTTTAATAAAGTGCTAAAATTATTATACATATTATCTAAATCATAGAAACTAACATGATAATCTTGAAAATTATTCCAGTTTTCCCAGTCAAACGCAACTCCAAGTTCTAAATCAGCCCCATCTAAATTTTTAACTATAAACTTAGCCTGTTCTTCAATTTCTTCTAAAGTATTAGCATATGTGTAAAAATAAACGCCAACTTTTAATCCTTGTTCTTTGGCCTGTTGTAAATTTTCTTTAAAATATTTATCTAAGACCAATTCATTATTAATCGTGTAACCAAATCCTAGTCTAATAATAGCAAATTCTACTCCTGCATTTTTAACTTTTTCCCAATCAATTTCCCCTTGAAAACTAGATACATCTATTCCTAACATCGTTTCATCATTTTTATACTTAGCAGCAGCTTCCTTAAAATCTAAGCCCGTAGGTGTATTGTTGTTATTAGAAGTATTAAATTTCTCAATTAAATGTAGCGTAAAATCTTTTTCTGATTCATTTCCACTTTCATCTCTTACGGTCATTTTTAACTTATAAGCTCCTGTTTTTTCTTTATCATATTCGCCATTAATAATACAAGCAACATTGCGGTCATAATTATCACCGTAAAACGCACTATCACATAAATCAAAATCACTATTTATTTCTTTATAAACATTGTTACTCATACTAAGAAACGGTGCTACATCATCATAGACCCAAAAATTTACTTTAACATTACTTTTGTGCTTTTTATAGTCCTGATAATTTATACTAATACTATTATCTCCAATTTTATCCAAAAATATTTCTTTATCATCACTAATAAATCCATCATTAACTTTTATCAAATCACTTAATTTAATTTTATTATAAACTTTAAAACTTAAATTATCCTTTATCTCCACAGTAGCTTCCATTTTACCGCAACCACTACACAAAAATAACATCAGAAAATAAATTATTACTAATTGCCAACTTTTTTTCATTACAACCTCATACTTTCTCTACACTATTTATAGCACACATATCCTAAAATACAAAGAGAAAATATTAAAAAACTAATTAGCCTAAAAAAATCTTGCATGTCTTAAAATTATGAGGTAATATCTATATACATAAAAAATAATAAGTCATAGGAATTATTTCCTTATTATATATGGTCATATAGATACAGAATAAACTTTTTTAACTAAACACTTAATAGTTAATCTTTATAAATTGTTTTGCATTATGAAAACTCATGTGTTATGATATAGGTATAAGAATATAAAGAGGTTATATATGCAAAAAACTAATAATCCTTATAATAAATCCCTATTAAATGTTGGTATCTTAACGATAGTCCTAGGAATTACTCTTGGTGTAGTAACAATCATTATCAATTTACACAAATATGTTAACAATATAAATAAGTATTCTGATGAGAACAAATATATTTTAGAAGTTGAGATTGCTGAAAATGATAATAATTATACACAATATGTCGATGAGCAAAAATCTCTTAATACTGATAAGCAAAACTATCAAAAAGAGTTAGCAGAAATTTCTAAAAACTCTAGTGATTCAGAGAAAAAAGCGGAATTAGAAAGTAAAATAGCTGATATAAATGTTCGTATAGAAGAACTAGAACAGTTAAAATATTCCTCGCTAACTGAAAAAAATAAACTTCGTAAAGAATATAATGAAGTAATAAAAACTTTAGATGAAAAAACTAAACCTAAGGCTTTGATTAAATGTTATTTAGTTGGATTTGCTATAATTTTAGTTACAATTAACTGCGGAGCGTATTTTATTCATTTAGCCTTCCGTCCCGATGCTGATGATGTAATTTTAAATCAACAAATGAAAATAAATAAAGAATATGCAGAAAAATTATTAACTCTTCAAAATATGAATAATAAAGAAGCAAAGAGTTCTGATACTTCTAAAGACATTGTAGAAATGCCTAGGAAAAAAGATAGCCAAGTTAGTGATAATTCTAAAATAGATAATTCAAAAAATAATCTTAATAACAAAAATACAAATAAAAAAACAACTGCAAATAAAAAGAACTATCATAACAATAGTAAAAACTATAATAATGGTAATAGCAACAGAAAAAATAACACTTCCAAAACAAATAATTTAAATAAATCAAACAACTCGGTAAAAAGTAATACTGCTAAGTAAATTTGCTTAGCAGTATTTTTAAGTCATTTAATCATTTAACATAAAATATTAAGAAATAATTACCTGATATTTACATTTTATAATTAACATTCTTATTAGTTAGTAACTCTTTAACCATGCCTTTTATAAATTCTCCGATATCATCTAGTGAACACTTTAAATCCCCCATGAAATAGCGCACAAATAAGTTAACGCAACCATAAGTAAAGAAAGTAACTATTAAATCATTATAATTAGTCTTAGCAAACATATTAAAATCCATTAGTCTTCTATTAATCATATTACTTAATTTCTCAATAAATAATAAAGGTTCTCTACTTCTAAGAAGGGTTCTATACATTTCTTCATTATCTTTTAAATTCTTAATAACTCTATCAATATACTTATCTAAATCATTTATACTTCTAATATCTTTATCATAAATAGATATAAGCTCTAAAGTTTCATCTTGTAAATCTTTAGCTACATCATAGATAGAATCATAATGGGTATAAAAAGTTGAACGGGTAATATCGGCTAGTTTAACTAACTCCGTAACGGTCATATTAGACAACTCATTTTTTTCTTTTAATAACTCGGCAAATGCTTCTCTAATTCTTTGTCTCGTTTTTATCGAAGACCTATTTTTATTCTTGACTTTCATTTAAACCACCTTTAAACTAGATAAATTATAGCAAAAAGGAAAACAAATTGCAAACACTTGTCAAAATTTAGACACTATCTATAAATATGTACTTTATAAATTATAATAGTTTGCATATAATTTGTTGTGCGTCCCAGAAAAATGGGGTTTAAAGGGAGGAAAAATTATGCGAAAAGTTACTGATTTCATTATTGAAAAAAGAAATTATGTATTAACTATTTTTATAATTCTATCAGTAGTTTCTTTATATCTTTCAACTAAAGTGCATATTAACTATGATTTAACGGAGTATCTACCAAGTACATCGGAAACTAGAATTGGTATGGATATTATGAACGAGGAATTTCCTGAATTAGATACTAGTGCGTTAAATGTCATGTTTAAAGACTTAAATGGGGAAGATAAAGATAAAATTAAAGAAGAATTAGAAAATATAGAAGGGGTATCTTCGGTTTCATATGATGATTCTGATAAATATAATAAAGATGAATATACCCTTTATGAAATTACAGTCGATGGTGCAGACGACTCAAAAAATGCTGCCAATGTCTATAATAGTGTAAAAAACAATTACAAAGACTATGAAGTTTATACCTCAGGAGCGGTTGCTACTCGTAATGCCCCTGTCCTTAATATTGCGGTAATTGCCCTTGCTATTTTTTGTGCTATGGTTATCTTAATTATTATGTGTGATAGTTATGTTGAACCATTCTTATTTCTATTTGTTATTGGTCTTGCTGTTTTCTTAAATAAGGGTACTAATATCATTTTTAGCAGTGTATCTAATATTACTACTTCTATTTGTGCAATCTTACAGATGGCTTTATCCATGGATTACTCTATCATGTTGATGAATAGATATACCCAAGAAAAAGAGCATACTAAAAACAAAGAAGATGCTATGAAAAATGCTTTATATCATTCTTTCGGTTCTATTTCTAGTAGTTCAATTACTACTATTGTCGGATTACTTGCTTTAGTTTTCATGAGCTTTACTATCGGTCGTGATTTAGGAATTGTTCTGGCTAAAGGAGTAATATTCAGTTTAATAAGTATTTTCTTAGCCCTACCTGCCTTAATATTAATGTTTGATGATTTAATTGAGAAAACAAAGAAGAAACATTTTTCTATGAAATTAGATTGGTTAGGAAACTTTAGTTTTTGCATTCGTCATATTGCTATTTTCTTGTTTATTGTTATCTTTGCCTTAAGTTACTTCTTAAAGGGTAATTTACAATATGAATTTACTTCTAACGAACAAGATGATATTGCTAAAGTTTTCAAAGAAAATAACCAAATTGCCCTTATTTATCCAAGTAGTGAGGAAGATTATGTTGGGGCTTATTGCCGTTCTTTAGAAGGAACTCCAAAAGTTGACCAAATTTTATGTTATGGTAATACCATTAATGAACCATTAAAATATGATGAACTAAAAGATAAATTTAGTGATTTAGGTCAAGATGTTGATATTGATGACTATGTTCTTAAATTAATTTATTTTAATTATTACAACAAACAAGAAACAACGATGACTTTTAATGACTTAGTTACTTTTATTGAAGATAAAGTTTATCCAAATTCTGATCTTTCTAAGGAAATAACTCCTGAAATAAGAGAAAACATTAATAAACTAAAAAACTTTACGAGTGTCGGGGCTTTAAATAAAAAGAGAACTGCTAGCGAAATTGCTAGTATCTTAGGAGTATCTAAAGACCAAGTCGACCAATTATTTATCCTATATAATGCAACTAACCCAAGTACTAAAATTACTTTACCTGAACTTGCTAACTTCATAAATAATTATGTCTTAAAAAATGATACTTATAAATCTTATATTTCAAATGACCAAAAGGCTTTATTAAAACAAGCTAAATCATTCTTGAGTAAGACTAATATTACTACTAAGAAGAATTCTAGCGATATTGCTAATATGTTTGAACTATCAAAAGAAGATGTTGATAAGTTATTTATGTATTATGAATCATTACAACCTATAACTGAAAAATTAACTATCAATGAATTCGTTAACTTTACCTTAGATAAAGTTTATACTAATCCCGAATATAAAGGTCTATTTACAGATGATACCCTTGCTTCTTTAAAATTACTAAAAGTTTTAAGTAACAAAGATATTATTAATACCAAGATGGACGCCGAAGGGTTAGCTAAAATCTTTGACTTATCTAAAGATGATATTGATTCTATCTTAGATTTAAAAAATGTTACTATTAATGGTTATACTCCTGCTCAAATTAAAGAATTAATTACTAAATATAAAGAATTAATTGAAGAAAAAACCGGTATCGATGTTGATGAGATTTTAGCAAAATTAGAAGATTATATCCAAAATCATGAAATAACAGAAGAAGAACTAATGACTATTAAAGAAATTGCTACTGCCTTAGGAATTCCAGAAGAAAAAATTGATGAAATAATTACTATAATCAAAAATAAAGAGATTTATGTTACTCCTTATGAATTTGTTAATTTAATTCTAGAAAATAAAGATAATGTTATTCTAAGTAAAATCTTAGATGAAAAGACTATTCAAACTTTAACCTTAGCTAAGAATATTATGGAATCTACTAATAATGATACAACATTTAGTTATACTGAACTTTCTAAGTTAATTGGTGTTGATGAGTCCATGCTTAAACAAATTTATACGCTATATCATGTTATGAACACTAATACTACTGTTACACCAATGGAATTTGCTAAGTTCTTACTAAATCATCAAAATGATGAAATGTTACAAGGCTCTCTTGATAAAGACTCTCTAACTAAACTGAATCTTGTAAATACTGTAATGAACTCAGTTTATAATGATACTAAATATAACTATAGTGATATGGCTAATTTAATTAGTGCTTCTAAAGATGATTTAAAATTATTATATTCATTATATGAAGTGAAAAATGGTAAAAAAATTACTCTATCATTAGATGCTTTTGTAAATTATTTACTAGATAATGTTGTCAATGATAATAAATATGCTTCTATGTTTACTGATGATATGAAAACTCAGTTAAATACCGTTCGCGCTATTATGGGAGCTACTAAGAAAAATACAAAATTCAATCTAACCGAAATGTTAGCGCTTATTAATCCTCTAACTGATAATATTGATAAGAATACTATAGATTTATTATTCATCTATTATGGTAGTGTTAATGATTATAATGAAGATTGGACTTTAACAGTAGAAGAGTTTGTTCGTTATATTAACGATGATATTTTAACTGATACTCGTTTCGATGATTTTATTGATAATGAAATGCGTACTAAAGTAAGTGATGCTAAAGCAACTATTAGCGATGCTAAAGAATTATTAGTAGGAAAAGATTATAACCGTGCTATCTTTAATACTACTTTAGATGCTGAAGGTGATGAAACTTATAGCTTCATTCGTGCTGTTAAAGACCATATGAATGGTAAAAATGCTTATGTTATTGGCGACTCACCAATGGCTTTAGAAATGAGTGAATCATTTGATGGTGAAATGAACTTAATAACAGTTCTAACTATGATTTTCATTTTCGTAGTTGTAGCCTTCACCTTTAAATCAATTTTAATTCCAATTATTTTAGTATTATTAATTCAATGTGCAGTCTATATTACCATGGATACATTAACCTTTGCGGGTGGTTCTGTCTACTTCATTGCCTTACTAATTGTTCAAAGTATCTTAATGGGCGCTACTATCGACTATGCTATCCTTTATACATCATATTATTTAGAATCAAGAAGAACTATGGATATAAAAGAGGCTTTAATTAACTCTTATAACAAATCAATTCATACGATTTTAACTAGTGCTTCTATTTTAATAATTGTTACTTTAATAGTAGGTCAATTTGCATCCCATATTGCAGCCATGATATGTAAGACTATTTCAATTGGTACTTTCTGTTCAATGTTATTAATGCTTATTATTCTACCAAGTATGCTTGCATGTGCTGATAAGTTAATAATTAAAAAAAAGAAAACTAATTAATTTTTAAAATTATAATTGATATCTAAAAATGGATAAAAGTTCTAAAAAATTTCAACTTTAGGACTTTTTCTTTTTGACAAATTGATGTATAATCGAAAGTCCTTGGCAAAGTTTTAATAAATAAAATAAAAAATATAGTATAATTAAATAAGAATTGGTGATTACATGGATACAATAGGTATAATTTTTGCTATGAATGAAGAGCTAACAGCTTTGAAAAAATATTTTACAATTGATAAAATTACAAAAATATATGATTTAACTTTTTACGAAGTAGATTTTATCGAAACTAGACTAGTTCTAGTTGAAAGTGGTGTTGGTAAAGTAAACGCTGGTCGTACTACACAAATACTAATTGATAATTATAAACCGCGTGCTATTTATAATATAGGTGTTGCTGGTGGCGTTGATAAATCCTTAAAAGTAGGCGAAGTTGTAATATCAACTTCTTTAGTTCAACATGATTTCGATATTACCGCTTTTGACCATAAAAAAGGTTATATCCCAAATATAGGTGATGTTATACCTGTAGATAAAATACTAGTTATGAACAGTATTGAGGCTTTAGAGAAAAAAAGCTTACCATATAAATTAGGCTGTATAGCATCAGGTGATATCTTTTGTACTGATGCTAAAATAGCTAGCAAAATAAATGAAAAATTTAACGCTTTATGTGTTGAAATGGAAGGGGCCGCTATCGGTCAAGTCTGTTTCTTATGTCAAGTACCATGTTTAGTACTACGAAGCATATCAGATTGTCCAGGTAATAATAATCGTATTACTTATGATGAATTTTTACCCGCCGCTTGTGAAAATATTGCCAAGATAATGTATACTATTTCAACTTATAGAGCAAAAGAATTATAAAGAATAAATAAAAGGGGACATAAAAATGATTAAACTATTAATTAAATCGATTGAGCCATATGCTTACATTTTAAGTGATAATACCAAAGAATACCGAGTACATTTAGAATTTTTAGGCTTAGAAAAGAAACCAGAAGTTGGCGATTATCTATATTTGCCAGAAAACATTATAAACGAACCAAACAACTATACTTTCGGACTTATTGGGGGTATTTATGCTAAAAAGAAGGATATCAAAGACGATATTATAAAAGTAGTAGGTAAGGATTATGAATACTACTTACAAAGATATTATGGATAGGAGATAGTTTAATGAATAGCGAATTAAAACAAATCAAAAAAATATACGGTGAAGAAACAATGAAACTTTGTCGTACCTTGTTTCCTACTATACTAGAGCATGAAGGACTATTATCAAATATCTTAGCCGAACATTTTGCACCCACTAGATTTTTAGCTAAAGAAATTATTAAAGAAGATAAAGTTAATGAATTTAAAAACTATATTTATGGTTTTTATTACACTGCTGATAATTTGATTACCGTAGATGAAAATCCCACTGACTTAATGAAGAAAGCAGGTTATACTTTATACGAATGCCATACCGAAGAGGAAATTCAAGCTTTTAAAAAATATTACCATCAAGGTGAAGAAATCTGTACTTTTAATGGTAATAGACTAAGCGGTTATTATGTTTATTTTGCTATAAAAGATAATGCGGAAGAATTAATAAGAAAAAAATTTCATGACCCTCGTCGCGAAGATGAATATGGCACCAGTGTTATAAGCATTCAATTCTCCAAAGACCCAGAATTTAATACCGTTTCGATTAAAAATCGTTATAACCATGCCGTCGAAAATCCCGATGATACTTTTTTTAATAATTTAGATAATATCATTCCGGGTTTAACTCATAGTTTTGAAAATTACTATAATTTAAAATTAGTTAATGTTAAACCTTCCGTTTTAAGCTTAAAACACTATAGAACAGCAACTGATAAAAAACATCATTTCTTTAATTATGATTATTCTGATCGAATTTATTTCTGTGAAAATAACTATTTAATTAGAAAACTATTTAAAAATGGTAATTATTTAGACATTTACAATTTAGATGATGCATATGCTAAAGAACCAGAAAGATACATTTTCATGGATATATATGTGTTAGACTTAAAAGAAAAGAGAATAATAAATTTAATCGAACATTTTGCTAATGACTTTGATAATAGCTTAGCAAACGCTAAAAGAATAACCGTTACCAAAGATGGTCAAACAAATAAAATAATTAAAATTATTAACACTGATGAAACGACAATAGAGATAACTATTGATAATCAAAATAATATTATAGGATATAAGAATCATAATTTAACAGAAATTCATGATAATTTTATGCGAAAAAATCTTTCTTTAAAAGAGCTTGATATACCAAATGTAACTAAAATTGGCGATAATTTTCTTATGGATAATGTAGGTTTACAACAAATTAATTTACCTAAATTAAATCAGGTAGGAAGTTCGTTTTTATCAAGTAATCCAAACATTAAAACGATGTTTTTGCCAAACTTACAAACGGTTGGGCATTCATTCTTATTTCATGCCAATTTACTTACAGAACTTGATTTGCCAAACCTTGAGTCTACGGGTAGGGCGTTTCTTGGCAACGCCAATAACTTACAAAAAGTTAATTTACCAAAACTAAGAAAAACTAATGAAGGATTCTTGGCTGAAAGTAGTATGCTTTTAGAACTTCAACTTCCAAGTTTACAAGTAACAGGCGATGATATTAAAGATTATACTCATATACTATGGCATGTATATAATCTTAAATACTTATATTTACCTAATATTTCTTCCGAAATTATCGAGATATTTTTAAAACAAAATCCTACCTTACAAAAACCCTATTTTGCGGCTTCCAATAAATTTTCAACACCAATAAGTGCAAATGATGAACAAAATACAGAAGAAAGTAAGCATACCATTTAAAAAGATAAGAACAAAGTTATTTTATCTAATTTTTCTTATCTTTTTTACTTTTGGTTTTCTTTCTTTATTATTTGATATAACTCTTCAATAAACGGACTTCTTAAGGAAGCGTCTTCATTAACCAATAAGTACACATGATTTTTAGTTCTTGTTAAAGCAACATAGAAAACTCTTCTTTCCTCTGCATAGGCATATCTTTCCTCATTATCTTTTGGTCTAAATAAATCCTCCATCCAGAAATTACTTCTATTTCCAATTGGGAAATCTCTATCTAACCCAATAATAATAACCTCGTCATAAGTAAGACCCTTAGATTTATGAATACTCATAGCCTCAATTTTGATATCTTCAAAACCTGCCAAAGTTACTTTTGTCCCAACACTATCTCTAAAATCTTCATCATTAAATAATTCCTTAATATTCTTGTTTTTTCTGGCTAAGATTAATACTCTATAATCAGGATGATGCAAATAAATATTTACTATTAACTCTTTAACCTTTAGAACCTCATCATCAAACCCAATAAACTGAATTGGTTTTTCTACACTTTTTTCCGAAATCAATTCTTTTTTAATTTGCATGGGATTTTTCATAACAAACTTCCCACTATAATCAATAAGTTCTTTACTATTACGATAAGTTCTCGAAATATATAAAATCTTCGCATAAGGAAAATACTTTTGAAAATTATAAATATAACTTATTTTAGAACCGTTAAATGCATAAATAGACTGCCAATCATCACCGACTGCTACTATCTTAGCATGATTTTTTATAATAATATTGTTAACTAAAGTGTATTTATCCTGTGATATATCCTGATACTCATCAATAACTAAATACTTAAAATTTAACTCTTTATCATTAGCGCGACTAATATATTTATTAGCATAATAAATCATATCAGGAAAATCAAATTTATATTCATTCGGACTACTAAACAAATATTTTTGATAATACTTATAAAAATCCCATATAAAACGATATTGTATCTCACTAGTATCTTGTTCATCTTGACTAGTGAGCCTACTTAAGCAATCTTTAATTATTGTCTCGGCTTTAGTCCTGTTAACTGATGATTTTATCTTTTCAATACAATTAAAATAAAGATTTCTTAAATTATAAACTTGCCCTAAAGAATGTCTATCTAAAAGTTTACTTATTATTTCTCGGTTATCTATTTTTTCTAATTTAAACCCAAGATATTCTAATGATGTTCTTAAATTACTAAGTAAATTTTGTCCTTCATTATAATCAAGACCAATGAATTTATTGTGATGAGCCTTGTGATACTTAATTTTCTCTAACATATTCTTTTTATAACGATTATATTTACCATCTTCAACCTCAGATAATCCAAAATATTCAATATAAATTTCCTCATTACCAAGATAAATTGTAAAATCAGGGTGATAAGGTTTATTATTATCTAATAACTCTGGATATACTTTTTCATAGTCATAAGAAATATTGTGCATAAAAAGGAAGTTAGCAATCATTGCTTCGCCTTTAGACTTAACAAGCTCATTTTTTATTGTATAAATATTTTCTTGATTATAATCATGTTCTAATTGCATTTTAATATGGCTATCTAAATCTGTAATTTGCGAAATACGATAATCTTTATAAGCCTTAAAAAATTCCTCATAAGAATCATAATTTATATAATTTTTCTTGAAAAATTCACCAAACTTTACTAAATTATCCTGACTAAATACTTCAATAAGTTTCTTTAAGCTATTCTTTTTTGGAAAAAGTCTGGTAGTTAAATACTCTAAAAAAATTTTATTTTTAGTATTATCATCAACCACACTACATTTTCTATCTTTAAAAATAGAACGAATATACATAAGTCCAAGTGAGTGAAAAGTTGTAACACAGGCTGGTATTCCAAAATCTAGGCGAATTCTTTTATCTAATTCTTCTGTTGCTTTCTTAGTATAACTCATGACGCATATTTCTTTAGGATTAATTCCACAAATATCAACTAAATATTTTACTTTCGCTGCCATGGTCGTAGTTTTTCCTGTACCAGCACCTGCAATAATTAAAGAATAATCTTCATCACTTAAAATTGCCTTTATTTGTTCTTCATCTAACTTAATATTATCATCTATACCACTATACATTGTTTCAAAATATAATTTATATTTCTTATATTTTTCTTCTAAAATCTCGTTGTTATAATTATCTAAATTAAAATTTCTTGGTTTTACTTCTTTTCTAGTTGTGGCATCTATATACTTAGAAATATACTCTCTATTATGATATTTCTCTAAAAAAACACTACTACTATTCATCGTTATACTTCCTATTCTAAAAATATCCTACCATATATTATTAATTTATACTAGAGTATGTTATGATATTTATAGAAATGGAGTAACTATGGAAGTTAAAAATTTAAATAAATATTTTAGTGAAATAATTTTAAGAAGAGGTTATGATTACTTTAAAAATAATAAAGTCCAAGAAATTCATAAATCTGGTAATATTTATGAAGCCTTGGTAAAAGGTTCTTTAGAATATAAAGTTACTATTGATATGACAAATGATGATTATAACCTATCATGTACTTGTCCTTATGGTGATCATTGTAAACATGAAGCTGCTGTTTTGTATTGTTTAAAAAACGACAGTGCCAAAGTAATAACCGGTAGTATCCAAAGTGAATTTGATAACTTATCATCATTAGAGAGATTTCAGAAAGATTTAGAAAAATCTATTAAAGCTCTAAATCATAAGTATAGTGAGTATGATTACTATGATGAATATGATTATTATCATGATGATGAACCCGAAATGACTGAAGAAGAGGAAGCTAGCCAATATAATGACTTTGCCAATACTATAAGATGTTATATAACCCGTAGTATTAAAGAGGCTAATAATGATAATGACTATTTAATTGCCACTTTTAAATTACTCTTAAACGCTGTTGATAATTGTAGTCTGACTACATATAACTATTCTAGTATGGACCTTTATTCCATATTAATTACTGCTTATAAAAAGCAATTAGAAGATAAAGATATATTTGCTAGAATCTTGTCAACTTTAGTTGATTTACGCACTAAAAAAGACCATTATTTTTATGACGATATAGATTCGGCTTTGTGTGAAAATATATCAACTAAATGGCAAGCTGAGTATTTAGTTTCTTATTTTAATGACTTAGAAAAAATCTTAGAAAAAGATATATTTAAAAAGATAACTATTATTTATAATTTCATTGATAAAGAAAAGGCTCTAAAAGAAGCAGAAAAAGATGAATATTTAACAGATAGAAAAATAGTAGATTGGCTCTTAGATACTTATAAGGATAATATTCCAAAACAAATAGAAATTCTAGAAAAATATTGTCGTAAAGCTAATGGTTGGCATATTACAAATTATTTTGAAAAACTCTTAGAACTTTATAAAAAGACTGATATTCAAAAATACCAAAAAATTTTATTAGATTGCTTTTATAAAAGACCATCTTATGATAAATATTTAGAAATTAAGAAAACCTTAATTAAAGAGGAATGGAATAAAATTAAACCGGAAGTTCTTAGTAAAATTAAAAATAATACTAACCTTTATTGTGATATTTGTCTTGAAGAAAAAGAATACAGCAATGTTTTAGATGTCTTAAATAAAAGTTCAATCGATTTTATCGGTATATATATAGATAAGTTAGCTACCATTTATCCAGAAGAATTATTGAAACTTTATACCAAAAGATTAATTGATTATATTAATGATGCTAAAGGACCATCGGCTTATAAAAAAGTTGATGATTACCTTAACTATCTTTTAAAATTTCCAAATGGTAGAGATGAAGTATTAAATCTTATTAATTATATTAAAGTTAATTTTCCTACTAGAAAATCTTTCCAAACCGAAATGGAGTTCTATAAAGATACTTATTTATAAAATTTATGATACAATTATACATAGTTAGGAGGTCGAAATTGTGAGTGAGAAAGAATTAGATTCGAGTGTTAATGAATATGAAAGAAAATATAAAACTAGTAATTATGTAAAACAATTACAATGGGATATGGCTATTGGCCTTCAAGAAGTAGATAATTTAAATCCTTCTAAATACTTAGAAAAATTATTAAAAAAAGAAATAGAAGGTAATTTAACTATAGAAGAGGTAAAAAAAGAATTAAAAGAATACTATATTGAAAAAGAAAACAAAAAAGAAATAAATCATAGTGAATTAGAATGCGATTTTGTATCAACTAGAATAGTTGAATTATTAAATAAAGATAATTTTAATTTATCAGTTGATTATTTAAAATATGTTCATAAATTTTTATTTCAAGATGTTTATGAATTTGCTGGCGAGTTCAGGAAAATAGATTTTTCGAAACATGAAAAAATACTTAACAATGATTCTGTAGCCTACGGAGATTGTACTACTTTAACGGCATCATTAGAATACGATATATCCAAAGAATTAGAAAAAAATTACGAAGAAATGAACATAGTAGAGGTTATTAATAACATAACTAACTTTTCTTCTAATATCTGGCAGGTACACCCTTTTCGAGAAGGTAACACTAGAACAACGGCTTTATTTATTGAAAAATATTTAATTAGTTTAGGTTATAAAGTGAATAATACTTTATTTAAAGATAAGTCAGTTTATTTTAGAAATGCTTTAGTGCGAAGTAATTATTTTAACAATTATTTAAATATAAAAGAAGATAGTAGTTATTTAGTTAAATTTTACGAAAATTTGTTATTAGGTAAGAACAATAATTTACATTCAAAGGACTTAATAGTAGAACAACTATTTGATAAAAAAGATTAAATAGTTGATTTCAATCAAATTCTTTGGTATATATATTGATATGAGGAAAAAATGTTAAATCATTTTTGCGTGGAGTCTATATTGAACAAAACTATAAGATATTTATTCTAGATATAATATTTTGTTGGTTCAATATGGAATCCTATTTTTTTATTTTTCTTTGCAGGATAAATTAGTTAAATTGAATCTCTGTCAGGTTTTTCAGCAGCATCGTTTCTCTTTTCTAATTTTTTAAGCACTTAAACTTTAGGAATAACCCTTTTAAAACAATAGCACTTTTTTCTTTTAAACATACAATATTTTAGGTGATAAATATGTCTAAAAAGATTGTGATTGATAGTGGACACGGTGGCGAAGATGGGGGTGCTAGCGGCAACGGAATTGTTGAAAAAGACTTAACTTTAAAAATTTCTAAATATATGCAACAAAGATTTGACGAACTAGGTATCCCTAATCAAATGACTAGAACCGAAGATATAACTTTAAATCCAACTGATAGGGTTAATAAAGTTTTAAGTTTTTATGGCGACGGTAAAGATGTTATTGTTTTGTCAAATCATATTAATGCGGGTGGTGGTGATGGTTTTGAGATTGTTTATGCTCTGCGTAATAACGATACTTTAGCGCGTAAAATAACTCAAGAAATAGAAAATACGGGGCAAAATGTGCGCAAATATTACCAGCGTCGTCTACCTAGTAATTCTTCTAAAGACTATTACTATATAATAAGAGAAACTCCCAATACCGAGGCTCTCTTAGTAGAATATGGTTTTCTAGATTCAACTGGCGATGATGTATCCCAATTAAAAAATAATTATGAGGAGCTAGCCGAGGCCGTTGTCAAAGCCGTTGCCTCCTATATTGGTGTACCTTATACTTCCAAAACGGATGAGTATTACACGGTTGTAAAAGGCGATTCCCTATGGAGTATTGCTAATAAATTTAATACGACAGTTGCCAACTTAAAATCACTAAATAACCTTTCTTCTAATCTTTTACAAATCGGTCAAAAATTAAAAATAAACGCTACTAAAGTAGATCAACCTAATGAATATTACACGGTTAAGAAGGGAGATACCCTATATTCCATAGCCGCAAAAAATAATTTATCCGTTGCCGAACTAAAAGCTTTAAATAACTTGACATCTGATAACTTATCCGTTGGTCAAACCTTATTAACCAAGAAAACCCCGAAAGAAAATACTAATGTTACTACTTATACGGTAAAATCTGGTGATACTTTGTATTCTATCGCTAAAAAATATAACACCACTGTAAATGCTATAACTACCCTAAATAACCTAACTTCTAATAATCTTTCTATCGGTCAGACCTTAAAAATTCCCGTATCAACACAAAATACTACGGAAAAAACTTATACGGTAAAATCTGGCGATAATCTATATTCCATAGCCAGAAAATATAATACTACGGTAAGTGAATTAATTAATCGTAATAACTTAAAAACATCTAATCTTGCAATTGGTCAAGAATTAATAATACCCAATAATAATAGTTAAAAATATTTAAAAATCTGGTATAATTAAATTAATAATAGTAATAGTTTAGGGTGAGTAAAATGGCAAAACATGAAACCAAATATAATAAATATGCTAAAAGCATTTTCGCAAACTTAATTACAGTTTTAATATTTAATACTGTAATTATTTGTTTGTACATAAAATATTGTAAATCCTTAGATACTTCATCAGATCCTAACCTTCATAGACTTTATACCCTTATTTTTGGTGTTATAGTAGTGACTTTAGTTTTTACTAATATAAGCTTGCTGTTTGGCCAAATTATGGCTAAAATTAATATTAAAAGAATTAATAAAAAAATCGAAAAACAGAATAAATATCTCTATTATCGGGAGTTACCAAATCATTTTGGAATTGGTGTTAATACCTTACTAATAGATTCTAAAATCGAAAATGAAAAAGACATCGTTGCTGTTATCCTCGATTTATGTGCTAAAAAATATTTAAAACTATTTAAATTAGGAAATAAATATTTTATCAAAGTATTAAATTATCAAAATGATCAGCTTTTAGAAAACGAAAAGTATATAATGCAATATATTTCTCAAAATAAAGTTAAAGATATTAACTATAATGAATGGTATAGATTATGTTTAGAAGATGGAAAAAAATTAGATTTATATACTGATTCTCAAGAAAAAAAGAATAATTTTAATTTTTTGGAAAAATTTGGGACTGTCGGTAATATTATCAAAAATATAATAGTTCTATTAATTAGTATCTTAATGACCATAGCTACTCTTGAGGTAGATAACCCCTATAGTATAATCTCGGCCATCTTTTCCGGAATAGTATGCTTTATAATGCTTAGTTTTATGGCTCAACTTGTCTACAGTGCCTTATGTTTTATCGTTTATTCTCTCCAAGAAGTAATTAATGCGGGTATTAACTCTTATAATGAAGAAATGAGAAATAATTTAAAAAGAACCCCTAAAGGGATAGAAGAATATTATAAATTAAAATCCTTTGCTAACTTCTTAGATGACTTTGGGGCTTTTGCAGGGAAAGAACCCGAAGAGATAATATTATGGGATTATTACCTTTCTTATGCCCAAGTTTTTGGTTTAACCGAAAAAATAATGAAGACTGGTTATAATAAACTTATAAACAATTCTTCATTTAATATTGATGATATTAATAATCTAACTTTAGATAATATTTATTTAAATAGTCCTAAAGACTAATATAACTCTACACATACTCCCGAATCAGGTTTATAAAAGCAATGGTTCTTATATCTTCCTGCTAGAGCCTGATCATACCATTTATTTTTGCAAGAATCGCCAGTTTTCGGAGCATAAAACCATAAAGCATGGGTCGCCGGATAGAAATATTCTCCCCTTAAAACTCTTTTGGCTAAATCTTTTTCTTTAGTAGTCGCACCTCCTTGAAACAAACTAGATTTTGTCCCACTAAACTGATTTTTTTGATAAATAGCATCAGTAATAGTGCGAATATCTTTAAAAGTTAGACAGTTGGCAATAGCTCTATTAATAACAACATTACCAACCATCAGCATCCCCAGATTACCTTCCGCTAAAGCCTCAGCCCGCATAATTCTAGCCAGTAAATCTAGTTCCTTCGTCGTATAATTAATTAACATAAAAAATCACCTATAAAATTATATGCTCCAAAATAAAACTCATTATCTTTTAATTACTATCTTTTTTTAACCATCTATGCTAAAATCAAGATAAGAAAAAAGAGAACGATTTGTTCTACTTTTAATAAGTTAAAGGAGTGTTTATAATGAATTGGTTTTTAACTTTTATGTTTATTTTTTATATTGGCTGTACTTGTGGTTGGATTATGGAGTTGTTTTTTAGACGAGCCGTTTCCGGTAAATGGGTAAACCCCGGATTTCTAGTTGGCCCTTACTTACCAATATATGGTTTTGGTCTAACGACCTTAACGGCTATTTACTTAATATTTCATAATTTAAATGTTCACCCAATTGTTGTTATTTTACTAATGGGCGCTACGATGACTCTCATTGAGTTTATTGGCGGTTTGTCATTTGTAGATGGGAAGGGACCAAAACTTTGGGATTATTCCAATGAATGGGGAAACTACAAAGGAATAATCTGTCCGTTATTTTCGGCTATCTGGACTGGTATTGCCGCTCTTTATTACTTCTTACTGGCTCAACCTATCCTAAATGGCCTAAAATGGTTTTCTAATAACCTAGCCTTTTCCTTTGTCCTTGGTGTTTTCTTTGGGGTTATCGTTATTGACTATGTTTATTCAACTAACTTATACCATAAGATTAAAAAGTACGCTAAAGATAATGATATTCCAGTTAAATTAGAAGAATTAAAAGTATCTATCCGTGAACACCAAGAAAAAGCAAAAGAGAAATATTCATTTATCTTACCATTTAATCAAAATATTTCTCTTAAAGAACATCTAGAAAAATATAAAAAACAAGTATCAGCCAGAGAAAAGAAGACTTTAAAATTATTTAAGAAACAAGAAAAAAAGGAAACTAAAAATAAAAGATAAGAGACTTATATAAAAAGTAACCGTGGTTATTTAATTAATAACTTTTGACCAACACGAATGAGATTTGGGTTAGAACCTATAATCTCTTTATTTTTGCGGTAAAGTTCTTGCCATGTCATTTTATATTTTTTAGCAATCTTAGTTAAATTATCTTTTCTTTTAACAATATAATAAATATGCTTATCCTCATCATAATTTAATGAATATTCTTCAGGATCAAGTATTTTATTGGTTTTTAAATCTTTTACCCTTAAATGTAAGTGAATACCTGTTGCAATACCTGTCATCCCAGTTGTCCCAATAGCAGTATTCTTGTTAACCATTTGCCCTTTTTTTACTAAAATTTTATCTAAATGGGCATGCATAAATTCTTTATTTATTCTTGGATATTTAATTTTAACTGCTTTTGCCCCTGTAATTAAGCCAGTAAAAGTTACAATTCCTTCTTCGATTGCATACTGTTTTATTTTCTTCCTGTAAGTCCCATAATCAACGGCTTTATGTTTGTTACTAAACTTCTGGGTTATATAATGCCCTTTGTTATGAAAGATTAAATTACTTATTTTGCTCATTTTCCTCACCTCCTTTCATATTACTAAATTTATCCTTAATGATAGTCGGTAACTTAATACCCATAGCACTCCAATTTTCTAAAATACTTATTCCTTCATTAGCAATAAACATATAAATAACAATATTTCTTAAATAGCCATTATCTTTAAGTAAAATATCTAATATTTCTACTACTATAACTAAAATAATATAACCAATTTTCTTAATAATTCCCTTCGCCCCTACTTTACTACTTAACTTTCCCGTATAAAAAGCCCGCATTACCCCACTTAAATAATCTAAGACAATAAATATTAGTAAGGCTTTAAAAAGAGTATCGTATCCCGTTAGGATAGATAGAAAAAATGTATCATTCATAAATTCACCTCGTTATTTTATTTCTACTATATCTTATGTCACTTCATTTCAACTTCATAATTTCTTCGCCTAATTTTCATCAAAAACTTAGCACTCTCTAATTGACAAGTGCTAAAAAAAGCATTATACTTTATTTAGCATTCAAGAAATATGACTGCTAAAGCAAAAAGATAACACTAAATAATATATTTATACAAAAGGAGATAATATATATGAAGAAAAAAGCCTTTAAAGCGGAATCTAAAAAACTAATGGATTTAATGATTAATTCCATTTATACAAACAAAGAAATATTTTTAAGAGAGATTATATCTAATGCTAGTGATGCTATAGATAAACTACATTATATGTCTTTAACTGATAAAGATATCAAAGTAGATACTTCTAAATTTAATATTCATATTACCCCTGATAAAGTAAGTAAAACCTTAACTATCAGTGATAATGGTATTGGTATGACTGAAGAAGAATTAGAAAATAACCTAGGTACCATTGCTAAGAGTGGGTCAAGTGATTTTAAAGAAAATAATGAACATAAAGAAAATATTGATATCATTGGTAAATTCGGGGTTGGTTTCTACTCAGCCTTCATGGTAGCCAGTAAAGTAGAAGTTATATCTAAAAAATATGGTACTGATAAAGCCAGTAAATGGACTTCTAGTGGTATAGATGGTTATGAGATCGAACCGGCTACTAAAGAAAATTATGGTACTGATATTATTTTATCTTTAAAAGATGATACTGAAGATGAAAAG
>CAKOMH010000009.1:0-34606 GCA_934096595.1 uncultured Bacilli bacterium
AATAGTATGTTATTTAAGAGTATTGTTAGTCAAACGGCTTTTGCTATTTCAACTCAAGAATTAAGACCACTTCTTACGGGTTTAAATTTTAAAATTACTGGTGATATTTTAGAATGTATTGCAACAGACTCTTATCGTCTTGCTAAGAAAACTGTTACTTTAACAGGAGCTAGTGATAACGATATTAATATGGTAATACCAGGTAAAAATATTTTAGAACTTGATAAGATTATTAATGATGATGTTGATATGGAATTACATGTATTTAGTAATAAAGTATTATTTAAATATAAAAATATTATTTTCCAAAGTAATTTACTTGCAGGTAATTATCCTAATACGAATAATTTAATTCCGACGAACTTTGAATATATGATGAGTACAAACTTAAATGATTTTTATAATGCTATTGATAGGGCTTCATTAGTAACTCAAAGTAAAGATAAGAATATTGTTAAAATGACTTTATCTGGCAAGAAATTAATTATTAATTCTTATGCAAGTGAAATTGGTAAAGTAGAAGAAACAATTGATGTGGAATGTAATGTTGAAAATGATATTTCTATTTCCTTTAGTGCTAAATATATGTTAGAAGCTTTAAAGACTTTTAAAGATGAAAAGATTATGATTTTATTAAATGGAGATATTAAACCAATTGTTATTAAATCAACAGAAGATGAAACTTTAATTCAATTAATTTTACCTATTAAGACTTACTAATAAAAGTAATTTAGTAAAAAAAGCTAGAAGAAATTAAGATTAGAAGCTTATGAAAATAAATCTTAGCAGTAAAAATATAAAACTTTAGATGGCTATGGATGGCTATGTAATGATATTAAATTTATAATAATGAATAGAGAGCTGAAGTAATTTGGCTCTTTTTTTGTTAGAAAAACTATGAAAATACAGCTAAAATTGAAGTTTGGAAATAAAAATCAAGCTAAATTTAGTTCTATAAATAAGACAAATTTTGGATAATAGATATTAATTTAGGTCGAAAATTTACCTTTTTTTACCAATTCGACAAAATATGACAAAATTCGACAGAGGTACTTGCTATACTATGGCACAATTCATTAAAAAAGGGGGAAATTTTATGGAAGAATTATATTCAATTAATGAAGATACATTATTTTTAGAAGGGGTTATAGATGATAGAGGCAGAGTTTTAACTAAAATTTATGAACAAGATAAGGTGTTGAAACTAGAAGATACACCAACTAACATTATCAGATATGGTTGTGAATACTTTGGCTCGACTTTAGAAGGGCGTCAAAAAGGGGCAATGAGTTTACTGGGAATTAAACATAAAGTTCCAGTAATGGTTGAAGGCAGTATGGAATTAATATTTTTTCCAATGTGTTCACCGAGAATAAGAGATTGCTCATGGGTATGCTTTAATAACATTTTAAACTATAAAAGAAATGGTTATGATACGGAAGTGCTGTTTAAAAATGGTCAAAAAATAATCTTAAATATTTCTTATGGAATATTTGAAAATCAATATATGCGGGCTACCAAATTAAAAATGGTTAATACTCTAAGAAAATTAGCAAAATAGAGAAAATAGGCTGTAAAATAAGCAGAATTTATGTTATAATTTAAGTAGGTATATGGGTACTAATATACCTATTATTTTACTATAAGTTAGAAAGAGGCACTTTAAATGCGAATAGTCAATCTAAAGTTACTTAATTTTAGAAACTATAATCATTTAACTTTATCATTTTCGCCAAATATTAATGTTATATATGGTAAGAATGGTAGTGGCAAGACTAATTTAATTGAAGCAATATATGTCTTAGGTTTAACAAAGTCTTTCCGATCTAGTACAGATAAAGTATTAGTAATGAAAGATAAAAACCTAACAAAAATATCGGGGGTAGTTTTTGATAATATAAATAAAGAGTATCAGCTTACTATTTCTGGTGATGGCAAAGTTGCAAAAATAGATAGTCATCGGCAAAATAAGTTAAGTGATTATATAGCTAAGGTAAATATTGTATTATTTCATCCCGATAGCTTAAAAGTAATTAAAGATTCACCTAGTATAAGAAGAGATAATCTTAATATTGATATGTCCCAGTTTGATAATGAATTTATTAATTTACTTAATGATTATGAAAAAGTTTTGAAACAGAGGAATGCTTATCTTAAAGTAATGTATGCTAATGCGAATAAATCGCAAGTCTATTTAGATATATTAACTGATAAATTAATAGATTATGGTTTAAAAATATACGAAAAAAGAACTAATTTTATTGAACAGATTAATAAATATATCGGTAATTTCTATAGTAAAATAAGTGGTATTGGTACTTTAAAAATTAAATACCAGTCAGAATTAAAGGATAAAAATCAGGAAAAGTTAAAGAAAATGTATAATAGTCTTAAAAATAAAGATATGCTTCTTGGTAATACAACTTTAGGTGTTCATAAAGATGATTATTCATTTTGTTTTGAAAGTGAATCTTTAAAAGATTATGCTTCACAAGGCCAACAAAAAAATGCCATTATTGCTTATAAACTTTCTTTAATAGAATTGTTTAAAAATGAGCGAAATATTAAACCTATTTTAATATTAGATGACTTGTTTAGCGAGTTAGATAATGAAAAAATAAATAATATTTTGGAAGTAATTGATAAAGATTTACAAATATTTATTACTGTTACTGATTTAAATAAATTACCAAATGATATAAAAAATAAAAATAATAAAATTTTTGATTGTGCTTTTGGTGATATAAGGGAGGATATATGAGAGAATTAGGACATGAAGATTATAATGATAATGATATTCAAGTTTTAGAAGGACTAGAAGCTGTTCGTAAACGACCTGGTATGTATATTGGTACTACTGGTGAGGCTGGACTTCATCATTTAGTTTGGGAAATTGTTGATAATGCTGTCGATGAGGCTTTAGCTGGATATTGTGATGATATCGAAGTAATCGTTGAAAAAGGCAACATAATTACAGTTCGCGATGATGGTCGTGGGATTCCAACTGGTATGAATAAGAAAACAGGTTTATCCACAGTTGAAACTATTTTTACAGTATTACATGCAGGTGGTAAATTTGGTGGTGGCGGATATAAAGTATCTGGTGGTTTGCACGGAGTAGGTGCTTCCGTTGTTAATGCTTTATCCACATGGCTTGAAGTTACGATTTATCGTGATGGACATATTTATTATCAAAAATTTGAAAATGGCGGTCATTCAGTAGAACCTTTAAAAATTATAGGAGATTGTGATGTTAATCGTACAGGTTCAACAGTAAGATTTAAGGCAGATCCAGAAATATTTAGAGAAACGACTGTTTATAGTTATGCTATTTTGGCAAAGAGATTACAGGAAATTGCTTTTTTAAATAAGGGTTTAAGAATAATTCTTATGGATGATAGAGAAGATAATAAAAAAGATGAATTCCTATATCAAGGTGGAATTATTGAGTTTGTTAAAATGTTAAATAAAAATAAAACACCTATACATGATGATGTAATTTATGTCGAAGGAAGAGAAGACAACATTTTAATTGAAGTAGCTATGCAATATAATGATGGTTATAATGAGGCTTTATATTCTTATACTAATAATATTCATACTCATGAAGGTGGAACTCATGAAGACGGGGTTAAAAGAGCACTAACAAGAATTATTAATAATTATGCTCGTAACAATAAAATGTTAAGTGAAAAGGCTGATCCTTTGACTGGTGATGATGTTCGTGAAGGTTTAACAATGATTATTTCTTGTAAACATCCAGATCCTCAGTTTGAAGGTCAGACTAAGACTAAACTTGGTAATATGGAAGTTCGTAAGATTGCTGATGATGTATTTAGTAATGGTTTTGAAAGATATTTAATGGAAAATCCTGAAATAGCTAAGAAGATTGTTGAAAAATCATTAACAGCATCTCGTGCAAGAATGGCTGCTAAGAAAGCTAGAGAATTACAAAGACAAACCAAAGGTGGTTTAGATTTATCTAATCAATGGGGAAAATTAACTGATTGTACGAGTAAAAATCCTAGTGAATGTGAAATATTTATTGTCGAGGGAGATTCAGCCGGTGGTTCTGCTATTGGTGGTAGAAATTCTAAGACACAAGCTGTTTTACCTTTAAGAGGAAAGATTTTAAATGTAGAAAAGGCAAGATTAGATAGAGCGCTTTCTAATGAAGAAATTAGAAGTATGATTACGGCTTTTGGTACTGGTATTGGGGAAGATTTTGATATTTCGAAATTAAGATATGACAAAATTATTATTATGACTGATGCCGATGTCGATGGCGACCATATTAGAATTTTACTTTTAACTTTATTCTATCGTTTCTTTAGACCTTTGGTTGAAACTGGACATATTTATATTGCGCAACCACCATTGTACAAAGTATCATGGGGTAAAAATTTCCATTATGTTCTAACTGATGCTGAACGCGATGAGTTCTTAAAGACTTTACCTGCCAATGTTAAATTTGATGTTGCGCGTAATAAGGGCCTTGGTGAAATGGATCCCGAAGAACTATGTTCAACAACAATGGATATTAACAATAGAACTTTAATTCAAGTTAAATTAGATGAAGCGATGGAAGCTGATGGAATATTTAGTTTATTAATGGGCGAAGAAGTAGAACCAAGAAGAAAGTTTATTGAAGAAAATGCCCATTTTGCTTCAAATTTAGATTATTAGGAGGTGTATCATGGATAATAGAGAATCAAAAAATGTAGTTAATGTAATGAAAGATTCCTTCATTAACTATGCAATGGATGTAATTATTGCTCGTGCATTGCCAGATTTGAGAGATGGTTTAAAACCAGTACATCGTCGTATTTTATACACAATGTACGAAGATGGTTTAACTCCTGATAAAGCATTCCGTAAGAGTGCAACAACAGTAGGAGCTGTTTTAGGTAAGTACCATCCACATGGCGATACCTCTGTTTATGATGCCATGGTAAGAATGGCTCAAGACTTTAGTTACCGTCATCCGTTAGTAGATGGTCATGGTAACTTTGGTTCCGTTGATGGATATGGTGCTGCTGCTTATCGTTATACAGAGGCTAGGTTATCAAAAATTTCTTTAGAATTATTAAGAGATATCAACAAGAATACAGTAGATTTTGTTCCTAACTTTGATCAGACGAAAAAAGAGCCAGTTGTAATTCCTAGTAGATTTCCAAATATTTTAGTAAATGGGACAATGGGAATTGCCGTAGGTATGGCAACAAATATTCCTCCTCATAATTTAGGAGAAGTAATTGATGGCTGTGTTGCTTATATTGATGATAACGATATTACTGTTGAAGGATTAATGAAGTATATCAAAGGTCCAGATTTTCCAACTGGTGCTTCTATTTTAGGAAATAGAGGTATTAAACAGGCTTATGAAACTGGCCGTGGAACCATTACTATTAGAGCTCATGCTGAAATTATTGAACATAACGGTAAACAACAAATAGTGTTTACAGATATTCCTTATCAAGTAACTAAGATGGAACTTCAAAAGAGAATTGCAGAATTAGTAAGAGATAAGGTACTTGAAGGAATTACTGATTTACATGATGAGTCAACATTAACCGAAATTAAGTTAGTTGTACATTTAAAAAAGGAAGCAAATGCTAATGTAGTATTGAATAATTTATATAAGCATACCTCTTTACAAACTACTTATGGTATTATTTTCTTAATGTTAGACCAAGGTTTACCAAAAACTTTAAATTTAAAAGAAATTATTAGTAAATATATTGATTATCAAAGAGAAGTTATTTATAGAAGAACTAAATATGATTTAGAAAAAGCTGAAAAGCGTGTTCACATTTTAGAAGGTTATAAGATAGCTTTAGATAATTTAGATGCAGTAATTAACATAATAAGGAATGCAAAAGATGATGATACTGCTAAACATGAATTAATGACTAGATTTAATTTAGATGATGTTCAAGCTGAATCTATATTAGAATTAAAGTTAAGAAGATTAACTGGTTTAGAACGCAGCAAGATTGAAGAAGAGTTAAACGATTTATTAAAATTAATTGATGAATTAAAAGGTATTTTAGCAAGTGATGCGAAGATTTATGACATTATTAAACAAGAATTATTAGAAATTAAAGCTAAATATGCTGATGAGCGTCGTACAGAAATAGATATGACAGCCATTGATTATATTGATGATGAGGCGTTAATTCCGGAAGAAAATATAGTTGTAGCTTTAACTAATAAAGGCTATATTAAGAGAACTACCAGTGATACATTTAAATCACAAAATCGTGGTGGTGTTGGTGTTAAGGGTATGACTACTAATGAGGAAGATTTTGTAGAGCATTTAGTAGACTTATCAACGCATGATTATTTATTATTCTTTACTAATAAAGGTAAAGTATATAGATTAAAAGGATATGAAATCCCACAATTTGGTCGTCAGTCAAAAGGATTACCAATAATTAATTTATTACAAATTGAAAAAGATGAGCGTATTAGTAGTGTAGTTAAGATTTCTGCAACTGATGATAAAAAATACTTGCTATTCGTAACAAAATATGGTATAATTAAAAAGACAAGTTTAACTCAATTTGAAAACATACGCCAAAATGGTAAAATTGCTATAACTTTAAAGGAAAATGATGAGTTAATTGCTGTTAAAAAGACTAGCGGGGAAGACATGGTTTTGATTGGTTCAAGCGAAGGTCGCATGGTTAAATTTACCGAAGATGAAATCAGAGATATGGGACGCACTGCTAGTGGTGTTAAAGGTATAGATTTAGAAAACGATGCTATTGTAGTAGGTGCTGAAGTGGTAAGCGATGATGACAATATACTACTTGTAACAGAAAATGGTTATGGTAAGCAAACTAAGGTTGCTGATTTTAGACAAACTCGCAGAGGATCTAAAGGAGTTAAGGCGTTAAATATAACTGATAAGAACGGTAAAATTGCTGACTTTAAAGTTATAGGTGATGCTAATGATGTAATAATTGTAACTGATTCTGGAATGATAATGAGAATGCCAATTAGTCAAATTAGCGTTTTAGGAAGAATTACTCAAGGCGTTCGATTAATTAATTTGAAAGATGGTCAAAAAGTATCAACAATTACTTTAATTAAATCTGAAGAACAGTTAGATGAAGATAGTACATCTATTGAAGCTAATATAGAAACAGCATCTGATAATTAACATGATTTATTTATATGTTTCACGTGAAACATATAAATAATCATATATAAATTACAAATTTAAACAATGTTTCACGTGAAACATTGATTGTTAATAAATACTTATAATTGTTTTATTTAAATCAAAAGCAAATTCAAATATTATTTAATATAAGTAAGCTAAATTTATATGTTTCACGTGAAACATATAAAAAATGTTGATATTTATAAGATAATAAATAAGACTTACTTAATATTTTAGTAAATTTTTACTTGCTTTTTTATAAAAAAATTCAATGTTTCACGTGAAACATTGTTATTAACATATCTAGTGAAAAAGTATGATGTGTTGTATATTCGGTTTCTAAATTATTTTGTAAAGAATTTAACTTATATTTAATTCACATATATAATAAATTTTTATTTACTTTATCAATTTGTTTTTTAATGTTTCACGTGAAACATTAAAAAATGTTTATATAATAATTTGAAATTGAATAAATTTTTACAATGTTTCACGTGAAACATTGTAAAAAAGTTATAAACATATTTTTGTACAGAACAAAAACAGACTTATTAATGAATAAAGCAAAATTTTTATTGTATCTTTTAGTAATTTATGATAATATTAAGAGGTGCAATAAGTACATAGGAACCTGGTCAGGGTAGGAATACAGCAGCCATAACTATCAATGCTTATGTGCACTTTTTTTATGGAGTTTAATATATGGAACAATACTTTGAATTACTATATAAATTGGCTTTAAAGGCCTATAAAAACGGCGATATTCCGGTATCTGCAGTTTTGATTAAAAACGGTAAAATCGTTGCTACAGGCTATAATAACAGGCATAGAAAAGGATATGTTTTAGGTCATGCAGAAATAAATGCTATTATCCAGGCTGAAAAGAAGATTAAGGACTTTCGATTAGATGGATATACCTTAATTACCACATTAAAACCATGTAAAATGTGTCAGGCGGTAATTGAGGCTTCGAGAATTTCTAAAGTATACTATATTCTGGATGGTAAAGAAGACAAGAGTTATCCACAAGTAAATTATGAAAAGCTAGATAAAATAGACGAAAAATTTATTAATAGTTATTCAAAGTTATTTAATGATTTCTTTCAAAATATAAGATAATTAAAATTAATTATGGTATAATAAGGAACAAGGAGTTTTTATGGATTATCAAGTATTATACAGAAAATATAGACCTCATGATTTTGATTCATTAGTAGGTCAAGAATATACTAAAAAATTATTAAAAAATAGCGTTATAAATAATAAGTTTGCTCATGCCTATATTTTTACTGGGCCAAGGGGAACAGGTAAGACAAGTAGTGCCAAAATTTTTGCAAAAGCTATAAATTGTTTACATTCAGTTGACGGAAATCCTTGTAATAAGTGTCAAAATTGTGTAAACTTTGAGAGCAGCCCAGATATTATTGAGTTAGATGCTGCTTCTAATAATGGCGTAGATGACATAAGAGAAATAATTAATAATGTACGATTGGCCCCAAGTAGTATGAAAATTAAAGTCTATATTATAGATGAATTTCATATGTTATCCACAAGTGCTTTTAATGCGTTATTACTTACTTTGGAAGAACCACCCAAAGATGTTGTATTTATTTTAGCAACAACTGATATTCAAAGTGTCCCTATTACGGTTTTATCAAGATGTCAGAGATTTGATTTTAAACCAATTTCAATGCAAGATATTGAAAATAGATTAAAATATGTATGCACTGAAGAAAAATTAAAGGTAACTGATGATGCTATTAAAGAAATAGCGATGATGTCTAATGGTGGTTTAAGAGATGCTTTAAGTATTTTAGATCAAGTGGCAGGTAATGGTGAAGAAATTGATGTTCAAGATGTAATTGCTAATTTTGGCGGTATATCTAATAAAAAAATTAATCAATTATTGAATTACTATGAGAATAATAATATTAGTGAATTAATTGATTATATAAACGAAATAAAAAATGATGGTATTGATATAAAAGTATTAATTGATAAGATAATTACAAGAATTAAAAGTATATTAATTGATATTAAATTAGATAAATATAATGGTAAGCTATATTTTGACAATTTATATAATTTGGTATTTGAATTAAATAAGTTATTAACTGGTGAACGAAATGGTGCCAATTATTATGATTTATTAGAAATTGTCTTTTTAAAGTATATAAATTATTTCCCGGGAAATAATTTTGTGGATAAAAAAGCTATAAAGTTAACTGATAGTAAAAAAGAAATGCCTGCTATTAAGGATGCAGAAGAAAAGTCTGTAATTTCGGCTCCTGTAATAGAGCAAGCAATTATTTCCCAAAAAAATCAAGTTCAAGAAAAAAATAAAGATATTGATTTTGATATTGATATAAGAATAAATAATACTTTTGTTAACGCTAAAAAAGATTATTTGAATAATATAAAGAGTAAATGGAATGATTTTGTTATTTATGAAAGTAATTCAAATAAAGCGATGATTTCTTATTTAGCAGATACTAATATTGTAGCGGCTTCCGATAAATATGTTATCTTAACAAATAATTTAGATATTACTAATGATTTAATTAATCAAAATATTAAAACATTAGAAAAAGATTTTAATTTATTTTTCAATGGTAATTACTATTTAGTTGCTATTTCACCAAAAAAATGGGAACAAGAGAGAAATAAATATATAAATAATATCAAAAATGGTTATAAATATGAGATAATAGATAATGATATAATTATTAAAGAAGATAAAAGTGAGTTAGAGAAAATAGCCAATGAAATCTTTGGAAATAATTATAAAAAAGTAGAATAAGGAGATTTTTATTATGAATATGCAAAATTTAATGGCTCAAGCCCAAAGAATGCAAAGAGATATTATGAAGAAGAAAGAAGAAGTTGAGAAGAAAACTTTTATTGGTTCTAGTGAATTAGTTACAGTAACTGTGAATGGTAAAAAAGAATTACAAAAAGTTGAATTCTCTTCTAATGTTGCTGCCGATGATTTAGATATTTTACAAGATATGATAGTCATTGCAACAAATAAAGCTATGGAACAAGTAGATGCTGCTATGGAAAGTGCAATGGGACAATATGGCAGTATGTTTAACGGTTTATTCTAATGATATATCCAAAAGTCTTAATGGATTTAATTGAGTATTTTAAGAAGCTACCTGGTGTTGGTGAAAAAAGTGCGGAGCGTATGGCTTTAGCACTTTTAGACATTAACACGGATGATGTTAATGCTTTTGCTGATGCTATGTGTAATGCAAAATTGAAATTACACCCTTGTCCTGTTTGCGGTTGTCTTACAGAATTAGAAGTATGTCCAATTTGTTCAAGTGAAGCTCGCGATAATAATTTGATTTGTGTTTTAGAAGATTATAAAGGAGTATTTGCTTTTGAAAAAACAGGAAAGTTTAATGGAAAATATCATGTATTAAATGGATTGATTTCGCCAATTGATGACATTGGTCCTGAAGACATAAATATCTTTGGATTAATTGAACGAATTAAAGATATGCCAGCAGTGGAATTGATTATAGCATTGAAACCATCTATTGAAGGAGAGACAACTACCCTTTATTTGAAGAAGGTATTAGAGAAGTATCCCAATGTTAAAATATCACGCTTGTCTTATGGAATTCCAATGGGCGTTGATATTGATTATTTAGATGAATTAACATTATTAAATGCTTTAAGTGAAAGAAAAAATATTACATAAAGTATAAATTTCAATCATATATTGAATTGGTGATTTGAATGCGTAATTTTATTAAAATATTAAAAAAAATAATTTTTTCTTTTTTATTATTATTTGGATTAAATACTATGTTAAAATATGTAGGTATAATTATTCCTATTAACTTTATTAATTTATTAGTAACTTATTTTTTAGGAGCTTTTGGAATTATATCTTTAATAATAATAAAATTTTTTGTAATATAGTAGTATGGAGATGAAGTATGAGTAGTTTAAAAATGATACAAGGTTTAATTAATAAATATGAGATTGGAAGACTATCTCACGCTTTTTTAGTTGAGACAAATAACATTGAATTATGTTTAGAAGACCTCAAGAAGTTTGTTAAGTATATTAATTGTTCAGAAAAATATAGTGATAATTGTACTAAATGTAATTTATGTAAATTAATAGATCTAAAAAATTTACCTAGTTTAACAATTATTGAACCTGATGGAATGAGTATTAAGAAAAATCAGTTAGAAGAATTACAAGATAAATATAGTATGAAACCGGTTTACTCAAAATATAATACTTATATTATTTTAAATGCCGAATTAATGAATGCTTCTTCTGCCAATAGTATTTTAAAATTTTTAGAAGAGCCAACTGATCATATTATTGGTTTTTTAGTAACTAATAATAAAGAAAAAATGTTAGATACAATTATTAGTAGATGTCAGAATATTAAATTTATATATGATGAGAAAAGTAAAAGTGATGAAAAAATTAAATTAATGGCAACTGAGTACTTGAATCAAATTGAAAATGATAACTCTTTCTTAATAAATAAAACATTGATTTTAAATGTCATAACTACTAGACAAGAAGTTAATAATTTATTTTTGGAAATTTTACATCAATTAATGGAAAAAATTAAAACAAATTATTTCCCGGGAAATAATTTTGTGGATAAAAAAATAAAAAAATATAATGAAGAGATAGAAATAGTTCGAAAAGTATTAGTTATGATAAAACAGAATGTTAATTTAGAATTAATATTAGATTATTTTGTGATAGAGATGAGGAAATTAGATGAATGAAATTTATAAAGTTTTAATTGAAGATAAAAAAAGTATTAATGCCTTGTCTAATTCTGGGAAATATTTAGCTGGTGATAATGTCGTTATTAAAACTAGTCGTGGTGAACAATATGGAAAAATTGATGGAGTGGTACTAGATAAAAATAATGAAATAAATGATATATATATAATAAGGAAAGCAAATAAGAAAGATTATAATAATTATTTAAAAAATTTGCGTTTAAGTGAGGATATGTTAAAGTTTGCTAGAGCCGAAGCAACTAAGTTAAAATTAAATATGAATCTTATAAGTGCAGATGTAACATTGGATAATAAGCATTTGTTATATCAATTTGTTGCTGATGAAAGAGTTGATTTCCGTGAGTTAGCTAAGTCTATTGCTGGAAAATATAAATTAAGAGTCGAACTAAGACAAATTGGGGCTCGTGATAAAGCTAAACTAATTGAGGGTATTGGTCCTTGTGGTCGCCCTTTATGTTGTACAAGTTTTTTAGATAAACTTGATTCAATAAGTATGAATATGGCTAAGAATCAAGGCTTGGCTTTGAATCCTTCTAAGATAAATGGAGCTTGTGGTAGATTGATGTGTTGTTTAACTTATGAAAATGATAATTATGCAGAATGTAGAAAACAATTACCAGAAATTGGAAAAATAGTTGAAACCGAATTTGGCACTGGTAAAGTTATTAGTGAGGATGTATTAAATTTAAAATATACAGTTAATATTAATAATGAGTTAAAAGAAATTAAGGTAGTTAATGATGGAAATAGAAAAGAATGATTTATATGATTATGGTATGAAAATATATCAAGCTAAAAATTTATTTAAGTTTTCTATAGATAGTATTCTTTTAGCGGAATTTGTAGATATAAGATGGAATAGTAATTTAATAGTAGATTTTTGTACTGGTAATGCTGCCGTTCCTTTAATTTTGTCTACTAAGTATAAAAGTCAAATAATTGGTTTTGAAATTCAAAAGCAAGTTTCTACACTTGCTTACAATTCTGTTTTATTGAATAATTTAGAAAAGCAGATTAAAATAATTAATGATAATTTAAGTACAGCTTTAGAGTATATCTTACCAGAGACAGTAGATGCTATTACATGTAATCCGCCATACTTTAAAATAAATGAAGGTTCGTATTTAAATGATGATGAAGGTAAAAGATTAGCGCGTCATGAAATTGCTACTAATTTAGAACAAATTGTTATGACTGCGAAATATTTATTGAAAAATCGTGCACCTTTATATTTGGTACATAGACCAGAAAGATTAATTGAAATAATAAATGTTTTAAATAAATATAAATTTAGTATCAAAAAAATTCAACTAGTTTATTCTAGTTTTGATAAACCAGCTGTTATGGTTTTAATCAAAGCAACAAAAAATGGCGCCGACGGAGTAATAATTAATCCGCCACTTAATATTTCTAATAGAAGTACATATAAAAATATATTTAGCAAGGAGCAGTAAAAATGAAATTAATTGTTGGATTAGGTAATCCAGGTAAAGAATATGAAAATACAAGACACAATATTGGTTTTATGGTTTTAAATTATTTCCCGGGAAATAATTTGTGGAAAGAAAAATTCAATGGCATGTACTGTCAACAAAATGTAAAGGGTGAAAAAGTTATTTTTTTAAAACCGCTTACATATATGAACCTTTCTGGTGATTGTGTAATTAAGTATGTAAAATATTTTGATATTGATATAGATGACATTTTAATAATTCAAGATGATTTAGATTTACCATATATGCAGTATCGTTTAAAGTATGATAGTTCCGCTGGTGGGCATAATGGAATTAAGTCAATAATTAATAATTTAGGTACCCAAAAAATTCCAAGATTAAAAATTGGAATTGCTCATGATCGTAGTATAGATACAAAAGATTATGTTCTTGGTCATTTTAATAAAGATGATTTAAAATTGTTTGAAGAAAAAACACAAGTATTTAATAATATTATAGAAGATTTTATTTCCCAAGATATTAATTATTGCATGGCAAATTATAATAGAAAATAGATAGGTAATTGTTATGAACTTTTTAAATAATTATTTTAAATATCAAAATGAAAGCGAAATAGTTGGTTTAACTTCTGAGTTGAACATTTTTTGCATACTTAATTATTTTCAAAATACTAATAAAAGTGTTTTAATTTTAACTAATACTTTATATGAAGCTAATAAATATTATGATTCTATATCGACTTATACTGATGACTGTTTGTTATTTCCTATGGACGATTTTGTTGCTTCCGTCGCACTTGCTATTTCTCCAGAATTAAAAATTAAAAGATTAGAAACAATTAACATTTTAAAAGAAAATAATCATAAAATTGTTGTTACTAATTTAATGGGGTTACTTAGATATCTTCCTGATTATAGGGCCGCTAGTAAATTAGAGTTTAAACTACAAACCGGAATGGCTATTAATCGTGATAAAATTTTAGAAGTATTAGATTCTTTTGGATATAAACGAGATACTTTGGTAACTTCGACTGGCGAATATGCTGTTAGAGGTTATGTTATTGACTTATTCTTAATCGAGCAAGAGCACCCAGTTAGAATTGAGTTTTTTGGTAATGAAATAGAATCAATTCGTTTCTTTGATGAAAATACCCAAATGTCTATTAAAGAAGTAAAAGAAATAATTTGCCTTCCTTATCAAGAAATTACGACTACGACCAAAAGTTCAATACTAGATTATTTAGATACACCAACCATATTTGAAATTGATAAAGAAAGTATTGATTTAGGATATGAAAAATTATGTGAGGAAATTTTAGCCTATAAAAAAGAAAATAACCTAGAAAAAGATTTGATGTTCAAGTTAGAAGATATTAACATTAAAAATGTGTTATATCTTAATAAATTTGTTAACGATAGAAAAAAAGCAATAGTTTATCAAAGTAATACTTTAGATAATTTTAATTCTAATTTTCAATTATTACGAGAATTTGTAAATAAAAAGTTAGAAGATAAGAAGACGATAATTTTTTGCTTATCTAGAAAAGCAGAAATAGATTTTATTAAAGAAATGTTTCATGTAACTAGAGTAGTTGATGAAGAACACCTATTTATTGAAAAAGTTAATATTCTTAATAAAAAAATTAATAATGGTTTTGAATTTGATAAATATGTTGTTATTGGCGAATATGATATAGAAAAAATAAATAACCGCGAGATTAAATATAAAAATAGTTATAAAATTGGTAAAAAAATAAAAGGTTTTGACCAATTACAAGTTGGAGATTATGTGGTGCATACAATTCACGGTATTGGTCAATATCAAGGTGTTATTTCTTTAACTAAGAATGGTGTTGTTAAAGATTATCTTCAAATAATATATGCTGATAATGATAAAATTTATGTTCCGGTTGAAAAGATTAGTACCATTTTTAAATATTCATCAAAAGATGGAGTAGCGCCAATTTTAAGTAAATTAAATGGTACCGCTTGGGCAAAAACTAAAAAGGCTTTACAAAAGAAAATTCATGATATTTCTTTAGAATTAATAAAACTATATGCAGCGCGTAGTAAAGTAACGGGTCCCGTTTTTAAAGATGATCCAATGGATGTTATGTTTGATGCTGATTTTAAATATGAACCGACGGCTGACCAGCAAAAAGCATTTGTTGATGTAAAGAAAGATTTAGAAAATAAAGTACCAATGGATCGTTTATTATGTGGTGATGTTGGTTTTGGTAAAACTGAAGTAGCTTTTAGAGCTATGTTTATGACAGCCATTAATGGTTTTCAAGTGGCCTATTTGTGTCCAACAACTATTTTAAGTAACCAACAATATGAAAATGCTTTACAAAGATTTAAAAATTTTCCGGTAGAAATTGCCTTATTAAATCGTTTTACAACCAAAAAAGAAGCTGAAAGAATAATTGATGGCTTAAAAAAAGGTACCATTGATATTGTTTTTGGAACTCATCGTTTGCTAAGTGATGATGTTGGTTATAAAAATTTAGGATTGTTAGTAGTTGATGAAGAGCAAAGATTTGGGGTAACGCATAAAGAAAAAATTAAAAAATATAAAAATGATGTGAATGTTTTAACTTTATCAGCAACACCAATTCCAAGAACTTTAAAGATGGCTATGTCTGGTTTACGAGATTTATCAATAATTGATACAGCGCCAGTAAATAGATATCCAGTTCAAACTTATGTTATAAAAGAACAAGATATGGTGGTTAAAGATGCAATCTATAAAGAATTAGGGCGTAATGGGCAAGTTTTTGTTTTGTATAACCGAATTGATAGTATCGAAAGTAAAAAAGCCGAATTACAGCGTTTAGTACCGGAAGCTAGAATAGTTATTGCACATGGAAGAATGAATAAAACGCAAATGGAAGATGTTATGCAAGATTTCATTGATCATAAATATGATGTTTTATTATGTACGACTATTATTGAAACCGGAATTGATATAGCAAATGCTAATACATTAATTATTTATGATGCTGACCGTTTTGGCTTAAGCCAGTTGTACCAAATTAGAGGGCGTGTGGGTAGAAGTTCTAAGATTGCTTATGCTTACCTAATGTATAGTAAAGATAAGCTGTTAAATGAAATTGCGGTTAAACGATTAGAAGCTATTAAAGAATTTACGGAATTAGGTAGCGGCTACCGAATTGCCATGCGAGATTTGTCGTTGCGCGGCGCGGGAGATATTTTAGGAAGCGACCAAGCAGGATTTGTCGATGCCGTAGGACTTGATCTATATATGAAAATGGTTGATGATGAAGTTAAACGCCTTAATGGGGAAGAACCAGTAGAAGATAAATCAAATAATTCTTTAATTGATGTTGATACCCATATTAGCGATTCTTATGTATCTGATGAATCATTAAAAATTGAAATTCATCAAAAAATTAATGAAATTGATAGTTTTGATAAATTAGTAGAAATTCAAAAAGAATTAGAAGACCGCTTTGGTAAAATTAATGAACAAATTAAGATTTATATGTATGAAGAATGGTTTGAAAAATTGGCCATGTCTTTAAATATAGAAAGAGTTGTTCAAAATAATAAAATTGTTGAATTAGAAATACCGGCTAATTTAACGAAAAAACTTAAATTTGATAAGTTATTTATGCAAATATATAATATATGTCCTAAAGTTCAATTTAGATCGATGCTAAATAATGTTTATATAACTTTACCAATAGGTAATTTACCTAAGCATTTTGTTTATTATTTAGTTGATATTTTAAATTTAATAAAAGACGAAGTAAATAAAGAAGAAGTGAATAACAATAATTAAATTTGCTAAAAGATTTTATTATAGTGATTATAAATGTTGGTATTGAATGTATAAATTTATGAGAGAAATTTCTTGTAAAATGATTATATTTGATATGGACATTTTTTTACATATTAGAAACTTTTTTATATAACTTTTGTGTATCTTTTTAATTTTTATGGTAAAATTAAATCATAATAGGAGGTAAGATATGGCTAATAGAATGGTTCTTAATGAAACTTCTTATTTTGGTTGGAATGCTAGAGAAAATTTAGTATCAGAAATCAAAAAGAGAAATTTTAAAAGAATATTAGTTGTAAGTGATGAAAATTTAGTTAAATGTGGGGTAACTGGTAAAGTAACTGAATTGTTGGATAATGCTAAAATAAAGTATAGTGTTTTTGATAAAGTTAAACCTAATCCAACAATAAGTAATTGTCATGACGGGATAAAGGCTGCTAAAAAATTTCATGCTGATAGTTTAATCGCTGTTGGTGGGGGAAGTGTTATTGATACGGCTAAATGTATTGGGATCGTTATTAATAATAGAGAATTTTATGATATAAATTCTTTAGAAGGTGTTGCTGATACTAAGAATAAGTCGTTACCTATAATTGCTTTACCAACAACGGCCGGTACGGCGGCAGAAGTAACAATTAATTATGTAATTACAGATGAAATTGGGAAAGTTAAAAGAGTTTGTGTAGATACAAATGATATTCCCGTTTTAGCAATAATTGATACAGAATTAATGAGTAAAATGCCTAAAATGACGGCAGCTGCCACCGGCTTAGATGCTCTAACTCATGCAATGGAAGGATATATTACAAAGGCTCATTGGGAAATTCCCGATATGTTCCATTTACAAAGTATGGGAATGACTTATAAAAATTTAGTAAAGTCCGTTAATAAAGAGCGCGATGCTCAAGAACAAATGGCAATGAGTGAATATATTGCGGGAATGGGATTTTCTAATGTCGGACTTGGGATTGTTCATTCTATGGCTCACCAATTAGGGGCAACTTATGATATTGCTCATGGTATTGCTTGTAGTTTGTTTTTACCATATGTTTTAGAGTGGAATGGAGAAGTTGCTTATGATAGATATCGTAAGATGGCAGAAAGTTTTGGTTTAACAACAACTGGTAAAACTGATAAACAATGTGTAGAACTTGTAGTTAGAGCAGTTCGTGATTTAGAAAAGACTTTAAAAGTACCAATGACTTTAAAAGAATTAAATGTAAGTCCAGATAGTTTTGAGGAAATGGCTGCTAAGGCTTTAATTGATCCTTGTACGGGTGGTAATCCACGAGAAGTTACAAAGGAAGATATTATTGAACTATTTAATAGAGCTTATGAAGGAAAAGGAGTTAGTAAAAACATGAGAACTAAAGTTGGTTATAGTGAAAATGTAGATGCTTATACAAGTGGTGTTGAAACTGCTAAAATGGCTAATAAAATAGAAAATCCACAAGTTGGTTTATTATTTACCAGTTGTGTTCAAGATCAAAAAGAAATCATGAAAGGCATTAAGAGTGTCTTAAAAGATATTGATATTGTTGGTTGTACTTCCAGTGCTGCTATATGTACACAAGATGGTTATTTAAATAAACCTACTGGTTATTCTGGTATGATGTTGTTGGGTGGCGATGCTAAGGTTGTTGCTGCTGGTTCGCCAAAGACTAATGATGATGCTAGAAGTATTGGTCGTAAATTAGCAACTAAAGCTGTTAAAGAGGCTAATTGCATTGAAAAACCAAGTTATGTATTTGTAAGTGCTTCACCAAAAGAAGAAGAAGAATACTTAAAAGGTATTGCTGATGTAATTGGTGATGTTCCAGTATTCGGTGGTAGTGCTGCTGATAATACAGTAGAAGGTAAATGGAGTTTACTATATAATGGTGAGGCTTTTGCTGATGGTTGTGTTATGGCTTTAATTTATGCTGATACTGAGATTAAGAACTTATATACTGGTAATTATGTAGAGACTAAAGATGCTGGTTTAATTACCGAAGTTAAAGATAAGAGAACTTTAGTATCTATTAATGGAAAACCTGCATTAGATGTTTATGCTGATTGGACTGGTAAGAAGATAGAAGATATGATGGGTAATAACTTACTTACAGAAACAATCTTTAATCCACTTGGAGTAAAAGATCAAATTGGTAATGTTACGGCTGTTAGACACCCAATGTTTGCTAATGTTGATAAATCAATGAATATTGGGGCTAATTTAGAAGAAAATACGGCTATTATTCATTTAACTAATACACCAGAAGGTATGTTAGATAGTAATGCTTGTGTAGTTAAGAAATTAAATGATTTAATGGATAATACACCAGAAAGTTATTTCCTTGTTCACTGTGGTGGTCGTCGTTTAGGACTTCAATTAACTAATATGGAAGATAAAATTTATCCAGCTATTAAGAAGGCGATTCCTAAAAAAGAATTCTTAATGGTATTTACATTTGGTGAATATGGTAGATGTGAACATTCTAGTAATATTGTTGGTGGTTTATCTCTATCATTTACTGGATTTGGAAAGGAATAAAAAATGGCAAAGAATTTAATTGGGGCAAGTTGGTGTGATGCAAGTAATAGGGAAGTAATTGAGATTACTAACCCTGCTACTAATGCACTAATCGATACAGTACCAAAAAGTACAAAAGAAGACTGCGACAAGGCAGTTGAAGCGGCTTTTGAGGCACAAAAAGAATGGGCTAAAGTGCCTTTACATGAAAGAGCAAGTCGTTTAATGAAGTTTGTTTCTTTAGTAGAAAGAGATAAAGACAGTTTAGCAAAATTATTATGCGAAGAAACTGGTAAACCAATTAGTGAAGCAATAGGAGAAATTGCTAATGTTTCAATAGGCATTCCGGCATTCTGTGAAAGAGCAAAACATGAATATGGAAAAGTAATTCCTTATGGTCAAGAAAAAGGTAATGAGGCTACTTTACAATATACAGTACAGGCTCCTTTAGGAGTAGTTGTAGCGGTAATTCCATTTAATTTCCCTAGTGATTTATTCTGTCAAAAAGTTCCTGCAGCTTTATTAATGGGAAATAGTGTTATTTTAAAACCTAGTGCCCATAATCCTTTAACTCTAACTAAGTATGTGGAGTTATTAATTGAAGCTGGTATTCCTGCTGGAGTAATTAACTTAATTAATGGCGCTGGTGGTGAGGCTGTTCAGAGTTTAGCCGAAAATCCTAAAGTAGCGTTAGTAAGTCTTACTGGTTCTACTTTGGCTGGTGCGGAAACGATGGCTAAATGTGCTAAAAATATTACTCATGTTATGTTAGAATTGGGAGGAAATGATGCTTTCATTCTTCATAAAGATGGTGATGTTGATTTAGCGGTTAAAGAAACTATTTGGGGTCGTTTATATAATACTGGTCAAGTTTGCTGTGCTTCTAAACGCTTCTTAGTTCATAAAGATGTTTTAGATGAATTTGTTAGTAAATTAACAGAGACTTTTAAAGGCATTAAAGTTTGTATGCCTAGCAATCCTAATGCTAAAATTGGTTGTTTAATTAGTGAAGATGCTGCTAAAAAGGTAGAAGAACAAGTTAATTCTACTGTAGAATTGGGCGCTAAGGTTGTTTATGGTGGACGCCGTAAAGGGGCTTTTTATGAACCAACTATTTTAACTGATGTTAACCGTGATATGCCTGTTGCTAAAGATATGGAAATCTTTGGACCTGTTGTTTCTATTATTAGTTATGATACTATTGAAGAAGCAATCGAGATTGCTAATCAATCAAGTTTTGGTTTATGTGGATGTATTATTTCTAAAGATCAAAAGGTATGTCAAAAAGTTGCCAATGAACTTGAATGTGGTGGCGTAATTATTAATGGTGCTTCCTTCTTCCGTTCATTTGAAATGCCATTTGGTGGCTGGAAACATTCTGGTTATGGTAATGAAGGCGTTGCTAGTACTCTTCATGAAATGAGTAGAACTAAGACTGTTATTTTAAAAAATATACTTTAAAATATATAAATAGGTTTTAACAAAATAAAAAGATGATTACTTATAGAAACTTTTCTACAGTTAGTCATCTTTTTTAAATATTATAAAATTTTTATTTTTTAATTATATTTTTAATTTTCCTTAAAATATTAAATAAGGTATTAGCAGGACTTAAAGACAATTCATAAGCACCAAGAAGTTCTTCGACATAGCCGCCGAAGCCTTTTTTAAATTCGTAAACACCACGGTCTTTGCCATTAGGATTAAATACATCTTGAATACCAAAGAAGTTATATCTCTTATAATTATGGTCGGCAGCATATTTAATTATTTCCCATTGTAGGCGATATTGACCACAAAACTGCATATACTCGGCATAAGAACCACTAAATAAATAAATGATTTCATCACCATATAATATGAACATAGCAGCTGATAAAGGAATAATATCGCCTTTTTCTTTTTTTAAATCTTTAGCTTCTTGTATCTTTTTATTATTATTTTCAATATCTTTTTTCATGACTTCTTTTTTCTTTAAGTTAGAATTAGAATCAGATAACTCTTCTAATTTAGAAGTCATTTCTTTATTAGAATCTTCTAATTTTTGAATGTAATTGTTTAGATTAATTTCACATATTTTAAAGGTTACATCATCTTTAAAACAATCATACATTTCTTCATAATATTTTAAAGATTTATCGGAAAATGATCTACGATCACAAGTATCACTGGTAATAGTTTTAAATTCTTTTAATTCATCTTTAGATAGTGTTCTAATATTTAAATCATATTTAGTTAAAGTTTTATTAATATTATTACGAGTACTACTACGAAAATCATTAAATAATTCTTTACTAGTTTTACCATTAATATCAAGACAATAAGTCCATTTAACTTGGCTACTTTGGGAATCTTTATAACCATAAGTATGTAAATAATCTATAATATCTCGGTTATCAAATTCATCAGTAATTTCCGCTTCCATATTACGAGAAACAGCAGGTATATAGGGGTCAATTATTAGTTTTAAGCCATTTTTTTCTTTTAAAAATTCTTTAACACCATCAGTCATAAATTTAAGTAATTCTTTATTATGATAATCAAGAATAAAGCCTTTATAAGCCTCATATGTTATTTTACCTAAGAATTTTTGTGGGGTTTCGGCGATAAGACTGGCTGCAATAACTTTGCTATTTTCTTTAATTCCTACTAAATAAACCTTGGTTCCATCACATTCTAATTTCTTTTTCATCATTACAGTTTGAAAGAAATTTTTATTATTTTGTGTATCGACAAAATTTTGAAATTCCTGTTCTGTTAGTTCTGTAAATTTCATTGTATCACCCATTTATAAGTATAAACTAAAATTGTAATATTTAATAGTTAAAAAGAAATAAATCTAATAATTTATAAAAGATACTTTTTAGGGAGTGGCGGGTGGGAAGAAATAATAAGATTATAAATAAAAAAATAGTGTTATAAATTTTAAAAAAAAGACAATAATAAACTTAGAGGTAAGATATGAACGGACAAATAAAAAGAATTGATGAATTAGGACGCATTGTAATTCCTAAAGATATAAGAAAAAGACTTTCTATTAAGACTAATGATACTCTGGAAATAGGGATGGATGGCGATAAAATAGTTTTAAACAAAAGAATAGCTATCAAAGAGTATAATGATTATGTTAAGACTTTATTAACTATATTAACTAATTATAGTGGAATTAAGTTTTTAGCGACTAATCGGGAAGATATTATTTTTAATAATACGGATATAGAGGGTTTTGAGGTTAAAAAGTATATTAATATGTCTTTATATGAAATGGATAAGGTTAAGGATGAGATATGCAGTGGTTGTGATATAAGACCTGTTATTATTGATAGTAATGTGGAAGGGATTATTTTAGTTATAAATAGTGAATGTAATAAAGAAATTGGGAAAATTATTAATATTTTAGTTACTTCTAAACTTGATATTTCATGTTAAGAATTATATACTCGTATTAGAACAGGAGATTTTATGGATAATACGGGTTTTATTTTGACTTTTTTAAGAGATTTAGAGTGGGAAATGAAGAGTATTGGTTTAAGGTCGGCTATTTCTTTAAAGATTTTAAAAAAGGATATGTTTTTAGAGGATGGTAATACTTTAGGGGTAATGTTTGTTTCGGGAATACCTACTTATATATTAACATCGCAAGGGCGTTTTAAGATTTTAGATGAGGCTTTTCGAGGGAAGAATATTGATTTAGATAAGAAGAATAATTATATTAATATGTTCTTTCAAAGATATGATTGTAGACTTGCTCTTAATTTAAAGGGTTCAAGTATTTATAGTATAAAAAGGGTTCCTATGGTTGATAGGGAGTTAGATGATATTAGCTTAGTTAGAAATTTTGATAAGAAAGAAGAAAGTAGAAAAAGGTTATCTTTAGTAGCGGGTATTAATTTTAATGAGCATGAAAGGTTAAAGATGGGGTTGGAAGTTAAAAGGTTTGTGATGTACGAACTTGAATTTTTAAGAGGGACATATAATTCTTATGATGGTTTTTTAGGTATTGATAGTTATTATAAATCGGGTAAATTATGTGAGGATATGGACGCTAATAAGGTTTATTTATGCGAAGATGATATAATTAATATTGGTAATTTAGTAGAAATGGCAATAGTTAAAGTTGGTATGCCTAGTGAAAGTTTGCAAGGGAATATTAGAGATTTTTGCTATACTTTATTATCGGGGTTGCAGTTATATCTTGATGATTTTAATATCTTAGCAACTAAAAAAGATTTGTATAAGAGGCAACTAGATAAGTATCGGGCTTATTTTACTTTGGAGCCAAAAGAAGAAAGAGGATTGGACTTTATTTACGATTATAATAAGACTTTTTTAAATGGAGTTGGAGTTTTAGAAATTGTTAAAGATGACCAAGTGCTTTACGGGATTAGCGATGATGGAAATATTAAGATTGATAAGTATAATGGATTGAGTTTGGAAAGAAAATTTGGTAAGAGGTGTGATTAAGGAGAGTTAGAGTATTTTAGAAATAAGGTTGTTATTAAAAGTAGATGTGTTTTACTGGGGAGGTTTTCAAATGAGAAATGATTTACTAAAATTAAAAGAAGAATTGGAGCAGGCTCGCAAATATGTTCCTTTGTTTGGTAGCAGCAAGGAAGCAATAAGTTTTGCTAGTAGTGAAGAAGGAAAAACACTTTCTGAATATAAGGCTCAAGCTGAGAAAGATACAGACCGTCTTGCAAAAGATTGTGAAAATCTTTTTGAACAGGCTGTTATTTTATTTGGCAAAAATAATATTCGGTATGACTCGCTTGTTCTTACAACAAAGACAGGTCTTCTATGTGATTCTGATTTTATTTATGGTTTAGAGCGCAACTATGATAAATATGATAGTGAAGAAAAATTTTATGTCGGTGGTGCAATAATTGGCGAAACTGTAGTTGCTATTGATGGCATTAGTAATGTAATTCTTGATAATATTGGCAAAAATGTATCTTTAGCATGTGTTCCAATGCGTTTTTCTATTAATACTGCTAAAAGTAGAGCCCATGATTATGATGGAACAGAATTTTTTAGTTTGTATGATTGTATTGAAGAAAAGTATTTAGATTCTATGGCTCGTGGTAAAATTGATGAATTATGTAAGAAAAATATTTCAGGAGTTGTTAATTTTAATAAATTTGTTCAAATAGTTAAATCGCTTGGATATGATGTAAGTTTTACTTTGGGGTATCAGCGTATGAATATCCGCAATTATGAAAGAAATTTAAGAGATTTTTCATTTAATAATGGTGTTGAGATATCATTTGATTTTGATGAGGCTGAATCGGCAATGAAAAGAAGATTAAAAAGGTAAAAGCTATGACTATGTGAATAATATTCTAATGATATGATTAGATACACAACAGCAAAAATTTGAACGAGACTAGGTAAAATTTGGCTTCGCTCATTTTAAATGTCAAAGAAAATTTATCGTAGTGCCAATTTTGTATTCTCTAAAATACTTTTTTGATAAAATATTTAATTTTGTATTCTACAGAATACTTTTTTGCAAAATTGCTAATTTTTGTATTTTGCAATATACAATTATATTGCAATAGTAAATTAAAAGTAACTCATTTGTAGATAACTAAATAATATTTTAGCAAAGATTAAAAAAGTTTAGTTAGAAGTGCAATTAATGTAGACTTTAAATTAATTGTATGCTATTTTAGTAGCACAAGTAGCAGTTGATTATGGTTATACTGTGCTATGGGAGGTATTTAAAATGATGAATGATTTGCTAAAATTAAAAGAAGAATTAGAAATGGCGCGTAAATATGCCCCTTTGGTTGGTTTTAAAGAAGAAGATATTGCCACTGCTTTCAAATCAGAAGCAAAAACGCTTTTAGAGTATGCGGCTATGGAAAATACGGATGAATTTGTTGTATTGTGTGAAAATCTTATAAAAGAAGCAATGGTATTATTTGGAAAAAATAATATTCCTTGTGATTTGTTAACACTTTCAACTGCTTTTGGTTTTTTATGTACTCCAGAGTTGATTGAGTTTTTAAAGGATAAGTATACGGAACTATGTTCAGATAATCCAGAAATTTATTGTAGTAAAATAATATTTAATAATATTGGCACAAATGCCTCGCTAAAATATATTCCGATGAGATTTTCTGTAAATCTTGCTGCCAGTGGTATTTGTGATGCTAACAGTAAAAAATTTTTGAATCTAAATGATTATTTAAAAAAGGAATACATCCCACCAATTAAGAAAATGTCAGAAATAGATGAGTTGTGTCAAAAGAGTATTTTTGCCGTTGTTGATATTGAAAAATTTCTAAAAAAAATGCTAGAACTTGGTTATTATGTAAATTTTGCCAATTATGATTATTTAATGAAATTATCGGATTACATTAAGTTATTAAATGAGACTTCGTTTACTACTGATATAGATGTATTAGCAGATTTTAAAGTGGCAGAATTAAGAAGAAAAAAGGAATTAAAAAGAAAAGATTTAGAATAATTGCAAGAAAATTTATGGGTTATTTTGATTATTTAAAATAAAAATTGGTTATATAAGTAAAACGATAAACAAATTAAAATGAGAGCCTTCTTAAGGGAGTGGAGGGCTGGTAGTAATCAATAATTCATATAGATAAATAAAAAATAAGTAACAAATAAAAGAAAATGTGCTATACTATGAGTAATTAACAAGGAACAAATGGGTACCTAAGCGTCTTTGAAAAGAGAGCCTTTTGGTTGGTGAAAGATAGGCAAGATTAATAGGGAGTATGGATTTGGGAGTTAAATCGTTTAATCGCGTTAAGATAAGAGTGTATGTTAGGTCATAAAATAAGGTGGTACCGCGGTAATTCGTCCTTATATTTATGGCTTTTTTATATTCTTAAGGATTAAATGATAAAGGTAAGAAAGGTATAATAATTATGGAAAAGAAGAGATTTTATATTAGTACAGCTATTGCTTATACTTCAGGTAAACCACACATTGGCAATACTTACGAGATTGTTTTAGCCGATGCAATAGCAAGATTTAAAAGATTAGAAGGATACGATGTTTATTTTCAAACCGGTACTGATGAACATGGGGAGAAAATAGAGTTAAAAGCCAAGGAAGCAGGTATTACTCCTCAAGAATTTGTAGATAATGTATCAGGAGAAATTAAAAATATTTGGGATACAATGAATACCAGTTATGATAAGTTTGTAAGAACTACCGATAAACATCATGAAGAAGTAGTCCAAAGAATATTTAAGAAAATGTATGATAAAGGGGATATTTATAAGGGCGAATATAGTGGTCTTTATTGTACACCTTGTGAATCTTTCTGGACGGAAAGTCAGTTAGTTGATGGTAAATGCCCTGATTGTGGTAGAGATGTTGAAGAGAAAAAAGAAGAAGCATACTTTTTTAGATTATCTAAATATCAAGATAAGTTAATTGAATATATTGAATCCCATCCTGATTTTATTCTTCCAGTAGCGCGTAAAAATGAAATGATTAATAATTTTATTAAAACTGGTTTACAAGATTTATGTGTTTCTCGTTCAACTTTTAGTTGGGGAATTCCGGTAACTTTTGATCCTAAACATATTGTTTATGTATGGCTTGATGCTTTAACTAACTATATTACTAATATTGGTTATGATGTTGATGGTGGTAATGAAGATTTTAAGAAATGGTGGCCAGCCGATTTACATTTAATTGGTAAAGATATTATTAGATTTCATACTATTTATTGGCCTTGTTTCTTAATGAGTTTAGATTTACCATTACCAAAACGAGTATTTGGACACCCTTGGTTAATCATGGCTGATGGCAAGATGAGTAAGTCAAAAGGAAATGTTGTTTATGCTGATGATTTAGTAAAAAAATATGGTGTGGATGCAATTAGATATTATTTTCTACATGAAATACCTTTTAGTGCGGATGGGGTATATAGTGAAGATTTATTAGTTGAAAGAATTAATAGTGATTTAGTAAATATTTTAGGTAATTTAGTTAATCGTACTGTTAGTATGGCTTATAAATATTTTGATGGGGTAATTAGTAATCCTTGTGTTAGAGAAAGTATTGATGATGAACTAATTAATATGAGTGAAAATCTTTATAATAATGTTAAGATTAAAATGGATAGTTTACATATTGGAGAGGCTATTGATGAAATATTTAATGTTTTAAAAAGATGTAATAAATATATTGATGAGACAACTCCTTGGGTTTTAGCGAAAGATGAGGCAAAGAAGGATAGACTGGCTACGGTTTTATATAACTTGTTAGAAAGTATTAGAGTTTGTAGTATTCTTCTTGGAGCTTATTTACCTGATACTAGTGCCAAGATTTTAAAACAATTAAATACGGAGCAAACAAGCGTTGAAAGTACCTTACATTTTGGGGCTTTAGAAACTGGTAAGACTTTAGGGGAACCTGAACATTTATTTGCTAGAATTGAGGTTAAATAGATGTTTTGTGATACTCATTGTCATATTTTAAGTGAATATTATGAGGATATTGAAAGTGTTTTAGAAGAGGCAAAAGAAGCAGGAGTTTCTAGGGTAATTAATGCTGCTTACAACTTAGAAAGTAGTAAAGAAGTAATAGCGCTAGTGAAAAAACATCCAGAAATGTATGGCGTAGTAGGCTTGCACCCTGAAAATATCTCCGAAGATTTTGACTATACTATTTTTGAAAATTTAGATAAAAAAATAGTAGGAATTGGAGAGATTGGTTTAGATTATCACTATACTAAAGATAATAAAGATAAACAGATAGAAATATTTGAACGCCAATTAGATATTGCTGAAAAACTAAACTTACCAGTAGTTATCCATAGTCGCGAGGCAGCGGGTGATACTTTAGAAATATTAAAAAGACACCATAATTTTGGCGTTATTCATTCTTTTAGTGGTAGTTTAGAAATGGCTAAGGAATATATTAAGTTAGGCTTTGTTTTAGGGGTTAATGGGGTAGTTACTTTTAAAAATTGTAATCTAAGTGATACTCTAAAAAATATAGATGTAAATAGTATTATTTTAGAAACAGATAGTCCTTATCTTACACCTGTGCCTTTTAGAGGAACGCAAAATAATCCCGCAAAAATGATGAATACAGCGAAGTTTGTGGCTGATATTTATGGAGTTTCTTTAAGTGAGTTAGCAAAAATTACCAATCAAAATATTAAGAGAATTTTTGACATTTAAGATATGCTATGATAGACTTTTAGCAGGTGGTGTTTTAATTTTGAAAATATTTTTACGAGGAATACAAGGTTTAATGGTAATAGGTATTGCTATGTTACTTGGTTCTTCTAGTGGAATAAATTATTATAATAACACAAGTAATTCTAACCTTGATTTTACCTTGGATTTAAATGCAATGGCAATGAAGTTAGAAAATGATATTAAAAATGATATTTATAGTGCTAAAGATACTTATACTGGTTATTTAACTGGCTATGGTGCTGATTGTCCTTTATGCAGTGGGCATTTGGCTTGTATGAGTAATTTAGATGTTTTAAATGGTAATGTTACTTATGAGGATAAGACTTATGGGAAGGTAAATATCGTTGCTTCCTCGAAGGCTTTACCTTGTGGGACTATTATCCGAATTAACGAACATAAATTACATAGTGAACCTATGTATGCGATAGTTCTTGATAGAGGTGTTAGTAAATATAATTTAGACTTACTAACTGTTAGTGAGGCTTATGCTTATAAGAATGTTGGTAGGTCCGTGGTATCTTATGATGTCTTAAGAAAAGGCTGGTAAGATACCTTTTTTTATTTAAAATTTTAAGGTACAATGGACTGGAAATTAATTTGTTTAGAGGTATGTAGAAATACATTTAGATAAAAATAATAGGAGGAAAAAGGTATGTATTTAAAAGAAGACGATATAACTGATATTAATAGGATTGATGAATATAATGCTGATTATAAAAGAATATATCCTGATTTTAAGCCATTCGTAACTAGAGAAAATTTTGTTGATTTTTTAAAAAGCGTTGAAGATAAAAAGAATGGTATTGGTAATAATGGGGTTAAAGAGATTTTTTATTTTGCCATTGAAGATGATAAGATAGTTGGGCATGCAAGCATTAGATTAAATCCAGAGGTTGATGGGGATACTTATAAGTTTTCGGGACATATAATGTACGGTGTTGTGCCAAGTAAAAGAAAATTAGGATATGGTAATAAAATTTGCAAGATGTTAATTGAAAAAATGGTTGCCATGGGATATGATGAAATTATAATTACTTGTAATGATAATAATATTGGTTCTAAAAAAATTATTATAAATAATGGTGGAGAATTTATTGAAAGTGTTAATTATAATGCTAATACAATAATTGATAGATATAGTATTAGCAAAAAGAGGTGAAAGTATGGAAAATTTTAAGTTTAAAAAAAATTTAGGTCAGAATTTTTTACAAGATGAAAAGGTGCTACAAAGGATAGTTGATAGCATTGAGTGTTCTAAAGATGACTGTATCATTGAAATTGGCCCTGGACATGGGGCTTTAACTAAATATTTAGTTAAATATAATTGTCCTGTTGTAGCATTTGAAATAGATAAGGAAGTTAAACCAGTTTTAGATAAGATAAATGCTGATAATTTAAGAGTAATTTATGAAGATTTTATGAAAGTAAATGTTAAAGAGTATTTACCTGATAATTATAAAAATTTATATATTATTGCCAATATTCCTTATTATATAACAACCCCAATATTAGAAAAGATTATTGCTGAAAATTTAGATGAAAAGTCTTGTACTTTAATGGTTCAAAAAGAAGTTGCTGACCGCTTTAGTGCTAAGTGTGGTAGTAAGGAATATGGCTCTGTAACAGTTTATTTAGATTACTATTATGATATAAAGAAGTTATTTGAAGTACCAAGAAAGGCTTTTTATCCTGTACCTAATGTTGATAGTGCTATAATCAAGTTAGTACGAAAAGAGGATAAACCTAAGTTAGATGAGGATAAGTTTTTTAAGTTTGTCAAAAGTGCTTTTCAATTTAAGAGAAAAAATCTGCGTAATAATTTAAAAAATTATGACTTAGAAAAAATTAATAATGTTTTGGTTAAATATAATCATAATCTTCAAAATAGAGCCGAAGAAATTAGTTTAAATGAGTTTATAGATATTTATAAAAATTTATAGAAAAAAAGGTTTTTACTAAAAGTCGTTAGAAAAAAGTGCAAATTTATACTAAAAGTCATTAAAAAAAAGTGCGAATTTGTATAAAAAGTCGTTAGAAAAAAGTGCAAGTTTATATAAAAAGTCGTTAGAAAAAGGTGCAAATGCATTGAAATTTATCTATAAATATAGTAATATTAAGATGGTGAATAGATATGTATCGAAAAATTTATAAAAAATTATTGGACTGGAAAAATGCTTTAGAAAGAAAGCCTCTTATGCTGTTGGGTGCTAGACAAGTTGGTAAAACTTATATTATTGAAGAATTTTGTAAAAACGAATTTTTAAAATTTAAAAAGGTAAATTTGTTTCAAGATAAACAAATTGTTAGCCTATATCAAGATACTACTTTAAGTAGCGATGAAAAATACAATTATTTAAAAACTTTATTAGAATTCGATTTAGATATGCCTGATACGATTTTGTTTATTGATGAAATTCAGGAATGTGAGGAATTAATATCAGAATTAAAATATTTTTGTGAAGTGCATAATAATGTAAGAATTATATGTGCGGGCAGTCTTTTGGGTGTTAAGTTAAAGCGAACAAAAATGTCTTTTCCAGTTGGTAAAGTGAAAATGCTTAGTATGTATCCAATGGATTTTGAAGAATTTTTAATTGCCTTGGATAAAAAAATGCTGTTAGATGAAATAAGAAATTGTTTTGAGAATAATAAGATGATGAATGAGGCTTTACATAATTTGGCACTTACTTATTACAGATATTATTTAATTTGCGGAGGTATGCCCGAGTCTGTTAAAAATTTTATAAGTGTCAATTGTGATATTGTTAAATATGATTCGTCTATAAAGAAAGATATTATTGAGGCTTATTTAAAAGATATGAAAAAATATGTTTCTAATTTAAATGAGGCCCTGAAAATAGAAAAAGTTTATAATTCAATTCCTAAACAGATATCAAATGAGTCAAAAAAATTTCAATTTTCAAAAATTGAGAAGAATGCTAAATCTAGAGATTATGAATTACCACTTGATTGGTTAGACGCTGCTTCGTTAGTTTTGGCTTCTTATCGTGTTAGTCTACCAGAAAAACCGCTTGCGGCTTATAAAGAAGATGATACCTTTAAATTATTTATTAATGATATTGGTTTACTAAATTATATGTTAAAAATAAGACCAGCAGATATTTTAGATGATGATTTGTCTTTATTTAAAGGGGCTTTTGTTGAAAACTATGTGGCTAGTCAGTTGGCTGCAAATGGGATTGATTTATATTATTGGTTAAGTGATGGTATTGCTGAAATTGATTTTCTACTGTATAACGATGATGGAATTATTCCAATTGAAGTTAAGGCTGCTAATAACACCCAATCCAAGAGCTTAAAGACATATATGGAAAAATTTAAACCTAATTATGCCATTAGAATAAGTACCAAAAATTTTGGCTATAATGCAGAAACTAAAATAAAATCTATTCCATTATATGCTGTCTTTTGTTTAAAAAATGATTAAATTTCAAATTTGTGGTATAATCCTTTTGAAAGGAGATATTTTTATGAACGAAAATATTATAAAAACTTATTTTGAAGTTATTAAATTAAAGAATGCTATCAGAACTGGTTGGTTAGAAGTTGGTATTTCAGCTGATAGAATAGAATCTGTTGCTGAACATGTATTTGGTACTCAATTTCTTGCAATGATGATGAATAGTGAATTTAAACTTAACTTAGATATGCAAAAAGTTTATGAAATGATTATGATTAGAGAAGTTTCTAAGATTAATTTAAATAGTGAATACACAACTAATTCTAAATATGATGTTAATGAGGCAGCTCTTAAGGCAAAGAAAACTGTAATTGATATTACTAGTAAATTAGCTTGTAGCAATCATATTGCATCATTAATTGAAGAAGCTCAAAAACTAGAAACTAAAGAATCTAAGTTTGTGTTTAATGTTTCAAAATTAGAATCAGATTTACAAGCAAAATACTATGATTTAAATGGTCAATTTGATTTAGAGAAAGCTTTAGCAGATGTTAAGAATTATGGTTCAAGTTTAACTGAAGAAATTTTACCAAAAGTTAAGAATGCTAGTGATGGTTGGTTAAACTATGATAGAAGATACTATGCTGAAGATGAAACATTCTTAAATCTTTCTAATGATATTGAGCAATATCATAGATAATTATTATTACTGTTATAAAGAATTACACTTGTAGTTCTTTTTTTCTTGTCTAAATAATACTATTAAATGGTGATATTCGTGATAAAAAAAGGAGATTATATTACTAGAAATAGTTATGGTAATGATACTGTCTTTTTAGTGTTAAATATTAGAGGGGATACAGTTTATTTAAAGGGCGTGTATGCCAGACTTTATGCGGATAGTCCTGTAGATGATTGTGTATGTGTTGATAAGAGTACCGTTGAAGATGATTTTCGTCCCAGTAATTTTATTGATGAAGTAAAAAGCGAGGATAGAAGTAATTTCTTTTATTTACCAGCGCGTATTTTGCATTTAGATGGTGATAGCGAGTATTTAAAAAGATGTATGGATTATTATAAACAAAATAAAGTATTTGCTATCGGAAGAAAAATTGATGAAGATACGGTGAGTGATGATATCATTTCTTATTTAAAAGATGCTAAACCAGATATTGTTATTATTACAGGACATGATGCTTATATGAAGAAAAAGGGCGATAAAAAAGATTTAAGAAATTATAAGAATTCATTAAATTTTGTTAAAGCTGTAAAAAACGCCAGAAAATACGAAAGTTCCCATGAAAAGTTAATTATTATAGCGGGGGCTTGTCAAAGTAATTATGAAGAACTTATAAAAGCTGGGGCGAATTTTGCTAGCAGTCCGAAGCGAGTAAATATTCATGCTCTAGATCCAGCAATTATCGCTTGTAATGTGGCTTTAACGGAGAAAAGTAAAGAAATTAATTTAATTGAACTTCTTGAAAAAACAAAGAACGGAGAGATGGGAATGGGCGGTATTATTTGTAATGGCATGATGTATGTGGGGTATCCAAGATGAACATAAGTGATATTAGAGATGAGATTAAAACGCTAGTTAATAAAGAAATTATGCTAAAGGTAAGTGGCAGTAGGGCTAAAACTACTATGATGAAAGGAATAGTTAATGAAGTGTATTCCAATATTTTTACGGTGTTAGTCGATGGTGTGAATAAAAGCTTTACTTATGCCGATGTGGCAATAGGTGATGTTTGTATTTATCATATGTAAAGTAATTGTCGAGTAATAGTAAGAGTCTTGATTTTTGGTAATACTTGGTTTAAAATGAAAGTATGTTGTAATAGACAATAGAAGGAGAATTTATATGCAAGTTACATCAGTTACAGTTCGTAAAATCGAAAAAGAAGGTTCAAGAATGAGAGGAATAGCATCAATTCTTTTAGATGACTCATTCGCAGTACATGATATCAGAATTATTGAAGGAGATAATGGCTTATTCATTGCAATGCCAAGTAGAAAAACTGCTACTGGTGGATACAGAGATATAGCTCATCCTATTAATCCTGATGCAAGAAAACAATTAGAAGATGCTATTATTGCTGAATATAAAAAAGCAGAATAGTAAGTTGACTACTTAGATTATCTAGGTAGTTTTTTTAATTTTTAACTTGTAATTACTTTCCTTTTAGAGTACTCTATATATCTATAAAACATAATAAGTCTTAATAGTTATTTTCATTATTTATATAGGGGCTTTTTTAACCTTTTAGTA
>CAKOMH010000010.1:0-31527 GCA_934096595.1 uncultured Bacilli bacterium
GTTTATCACTTGTTTTTTTATAATCAATAACAGTTCCCTTAATAGTTGCTTCATTACCATTGTAACTAGATTTTTTAACAAGAAAATTATTCTTATAGAAGCTAAGGCCAAGACTAAAAATAAGTAAAAGGTAAATAAGTCTTTTAAACCGTAATGTAGTCTTTGATTTTTGCATATAAAGCCTCACCGATGCCACTAACTTTTTTAATATCTTCTATCGACTTAAAGTTACCATTTAAAGTTCGATAATCAATAATATCTTGTGCTTTAGCATCACCTATACCACTAAGAGTTGTTAATTCTTGAATAGTTGCTGTATTGATATTAACAAGAGTCCCGTTTGGAGTTTCTGGGATACTATTATCTTTAGAAATAGAAGAATCAGACTTGTTATTATCACTAACAACAGCATCATTAGGTATTTCTTGATCTTTAGTAACAGTGGTGTTCGTTGTCGTTTTTATTACTTCATCTTTTTTAGGTATATAAATAACCATTTCCGAGCTTACTTTTTTACTAAGATTAATTGTTGTAGTATCAGCATTCTTAAGAAGACCACCAGCTAATTTTATACAATCATTAACGATATTATCCGCGGTTACTTCATAAACCCCCGGCTTTTTAACAAAACCTTTAATGTCGATATAGTATTTGGCTACTTTGCTTTCTTTGTTTTCTTCTAAATTTGCTTGGTTGTTAGAAGAATTATCATTAGAAGTATCAGAATTATTATTAATTTCTAAATTCTTTTCTTCTTTTTCAAGTAAAGAAATAACTTCTTCTAGATTTTTAAAAGTCTTATCTTGAAAAAAGATATCGTAAACATCTAAAGTAAGAATACTTATAAGCATTAAACAGATAAAAAGTGGTAAAAAATACTTCTTTCCAAACTGTTTTACTAAGTCAAAATAAAAATTCATAATTTATCACCTCCTAATTATATATATTGGTAACAACTTACGAATTTCCTTCAAAAATTTTCATTTTTTATTAATTTTCTGCAATTTTTTCTTAGATTTTTACTTTAAATAAATTATTTGACACTTTACTTGACACTTTTTTAAGTTATGACTTTTTAACTTGGAAGTATTTATATCTTTCTATTTTACAGTTTAATTATAAATTTATTATCTTATCTCTTAACTTTTTACTTTGACTTAAGGCTGCAATTTTTTCGGTAATCCCAATCATAACAATAGCATTAAGGGCAAATGATCCACCATAACTAAAAAATGGAAGCGGAACCCCCGTTAGAGGCATTAAACCAAGGACACCTAGTAAATTAATTAAAATATGTAAGGCTAAATATGAACAAGTTCCATAAGCAATTAAACTTGCACTGATGCTAGGAGCTTTCTTAGCTATTTTTAATATTCTTAAAATAATTAAAACATATCCTAAAATCACTAAAATTCCTGTTACGAGTCCTAATTCTTCGACAATAATAGGAAAAATAAAGTCGGTATGGGCTTCTGGTAGATAAAGATATTTTTGAGTTGAATTGCCAAAGCCAAGGCCAAAGAGACCACCATTTTTAATAGCTATATAACCATTACAAACTTGATAACCTAATCGTTCGTTACGCTTTTCATCACTACAAGGCGCTAAAAAAGAAAAACGCGATAACTGATAACCAGTAAATATTTTATCTTTAAAGATTATACAACCACAAAGACCAATAACAGCTACGGCTAAAATAACTAAGTTAGCACGCAATCTAGTTTTTTTAGGCATAGGAACAGCAAGAAAAATAAGAATAGCTAAGACCCCAATTATAATAGCACTTCCTAAATCAGGCTGTTTTAAAACTAAAAGTGCAATAACTTCTGCAAAGAATAAAGGAATAAAATAAATGAAAGCTCGGGTTTCTTTTTTCTTTACAATATCTTCGTAACTAAAAGCTAAATAAACAATAATAATTGACTTAGCAAACTCGGCTGGCTGAAAATTAAAGAAGCCTAAATCATACCACCCCTTCGTTCCGTTAGTAATTTTTCCTGCTAAAAGTAAACCAACTAAAGAAGCTCCAATCAAAATCATTAGTAAATAAGATATATATTTATAAGATTTTAGGGGAAACCGAGTAATAATGATAGTAGCAATCGCACTAATTACTAAGATAGCACACTGCCGAATAAAATAATAGTTACTAGCTACCCCCTGTTTTAAAACAGTTAAGACACTAGAAGCACTAAATATCATAACACACCCCAAGACGGAATAAAGAACTGTTAAAAAAAGTAAAAGCAAGTCCCCTTTGGCTATTTTTTTCTTCATTTTGACCACCTATTATAATCATATCATAAATTCTATTAGTTTTTTAGGTATAAATTTCTACTTGTGTCAAAATTTACATCAACCCATAAAATATATTAGATACATAAAGGAGGTATAAATATGTATTATTACGGAAATAACGGCTACTACGGTGGCTACGGTTATCAAAATCCTTGTAGTACTTATGTTGGTACCACTGCTGGCTACGGTTATGGATATGGTGCTGCTATTTGGATTGTCTTATTTATTCTTTTAGTAATTATCATTGGTGCTGGCTGGTATGCTGGTGGAAACACTAATCGTTAAGAGAGACTTCTCTCTTTTTTACTTTTAAATATATTTTTATTTTGATACTCTTTTTTATTTTTGATTTTTATTATTTAAACTTATCTTTCAAATTATTTATATTTAATACTTTATCTTATCTTTATTACTTTAATTCTTTATTACTCTAACTAAATTTTTAGGTTAAACTTGTGAAAATTACCCCTTTCTTTTTAAGATGTTTTTTGGTAAAATACCTATGAATGTGGGGTAGAATTATGAAATTACCAGATATAAAAATATTAGATGAAAAGGAAAAGATTTTACATAAAAAGGCATTACCAGTTACTGAGTTTCCCTTATCTAAAGAAGATAAAAAAAATATTGATGATATGATTAAATATTTAACCATGAGTCAGATTGAGGAATATTCCCAAGAGTATGATTTGCGTCCTGGTATGGGTCTTGCTTATCCACAAATTGGAATTAGTAAAAGAATTTTTGTTATTGTTGATGAGATTGAAAAAGGCAAATTTGAAAATTATGTTATTATCAATCCCAAGATAGTTTCCCAAAGTGAAGAGCTTATTTATGTTGGGGAAGGCGAAGGCTGTCTATCAGTAAATCGTGAAGTTGATGGTATCGTACCACGCTCCGCTAGAGTTACAGTAGAATATAATGATTATAACGGTGATACTTATCGTATTCGCGTTCGTGAAGATATTGCGGTTGCTTTTCAGCATGAAATTGATCATTTAAATGGTATACTTTTTGTTGATAAGATTGATAAGAAAAATCCTTTTAAAGACAAAGAATTAATGCGAGAAATATAAAATATAATAAGAATCTAAAAAAAATTAATCTAATATTTAGGTATTTAAAAAGTAGTGAACAAATTTAATGTCCACTACTTTTTTGCCGTAATTTTACTAGTAATTTCAATATCATCAGTAGCAAGAATACCGTCTGTATACTTACCATCTTTGTAAAGATGTTTATCTAATGTACCACTACTCTTACCGTCTTTGTAAAGTTTATAAGTGCCTTTACTTAGTGTTTTAGTACTGATAATTAAGGAGTTAAAATCATCATCGCTTAAGAAAGTTAAAATTTCCTTTTTATCACTATTAATCAAACTAAGAACACTATCTTTTTTAATAATATCTTTTAATTTAAGACAAATAGTATAATTTTTAGAGCTAGTAACTGGCGTCTCATAAATATCTTTACCTAAAGCAATTAAAGTACCACCATTTATTTCATAGCCACTTGTTGTATCTATGGGTGCATCTTCTTCAGTACCCGTAAGATAGGTAAGACCACCATCTATAATTATGCTCTGCTTTGATTTAAGGTTAGCTTTGGTACTGTTAATAGTTAAAACCCCATCAACGATATTAATTAAGCCACCATCTTCACTCGTAACTATCCCATAATTTTTAGCAGTAATATTAATATTTCCACTTGTTAAGGTAAAATCATTACTTACTACATTAATACCAATATTTTGATTAGCCGTAATATTTAAAGTACCACTTCCCTTTAATTCGACTGGTCCGGTTGAATAAATAACACTATCATAATAAGATGTTCCTTCATCAGTTAAATTATTAATGGTATTTTCTAAAGTTTCTATTTTTAATTTACCCGAGCCTTTATTAATAATATTTGCTATATCTTTGGTGTTTATTTCTACATTATTTAAAGCTAGGGTTACATCCCCACTACAATTTACAATTATGGTATGATTAAACTTACCCGTCAAATTATAAGTACCACCTCTAGTAATAGAAATATCTTCATTATAATCACTTAGGTTAATATCTTTTTCGGTAATTTCTTTTCCCTCTAATTTTGGTATATTTTTATTATTATCATTATCTTTATTATTGCTAGAATTATCTTCTACAATAACATCATCGGGTAAAAAACTAATTGGTTTAATAGTATAATACAAAATACCAGCTGTTAAACCTAAGCTTAGAATTAAATAAACGCCTATTTTAGCTAAAGGAAAAAATGTTAGTTTAAAGTTAAGATAATTAAAGCCCGAAAATAATAGATAAAAGAAAAGTTGAATTGATATAAAAATCAAAATAGAAGTTACAATTGTTGTAATAATCTGCTTTTTTCTAGTAGTATTGGTAGTTGTACTATAACTAGAATTATTATTATCATAACCATAATTAGGAAAATAAGAGCCATAGTCATTACTGTAATCATAGTTGTTATTGGTTTCATTATAGTTATCATTAACATTGTTAGTACTAGTTAAGTCATGATATAAAATAAGACTAAAGCTAGTAAATGTTAACAAGATTGTTATTAATATTATATTTTTATTTTTTCTTCTCATAAGTTCTCTCCTACACTTTTTTATTTTAAATATTAATTGTGAAGAATTAATGAAAAAAAGGCATTTATTAAGCCTCTCTTATGCAAATAATTTATTTAAAACACCAGCCGCTTCTTCTTTGGTTAGAGGTAATAAATCGTCGCCTTCTACCCTTCTAAGAAGCAAGTCATGATAATCCATTTCATTTGTTAGATAAACATATTTATGATTATTGAAATCTATTTCTTTAACAATTAAATAAATTTTGCCATCTAAAGTATAAAAATCTACCATATCTTTCATATTCATAATGCTTTTCCACTTTCTTCTTGTAAATCTAAATTATGTATTCTTTCCTCTAAATTATATATACCATCCTCAAATGCTATTCCCTTGCTACCTTTTTTACCATCATTGGCTGGATTGGGAATAGGTGCCCCAACCTGAATGTAATTAATATAACTACTTGTATTTATTTCACTGCCTGGGCCGTGAAAGTATTTTTCTAAAAGTTGAGCATATGTTACACCATAATATGTTTCGTAAAGGTTTTCAGTTGCACCACACGAACTTATAGCATAAATTGCTTGATCATCATTTAAGCCAACACCAGACTCATTCTTACTATATTCAGTCAAATATTTTCTTAAATCATTATAGCCTTTGGCATCACTTGACTTAATTTTTATTTTGTCATTCTTATCTTGTTCAACTACAAAATTAGGATTCAATTCAAATACTGGGTCTATAGTAATAATATATTTGACCAAATCATTTATATCGTCCTCGACTTTCATGAAGCCGAATTCATTACTTACTGGTTCAATCACATATTTTTCAACTGGTTTTGAAATTGCTACTAGAGTTGTATAAGATATACCTGCTATAGCTAGAGCTTTCATTATTTGTAATAATTTATCGCGGCCTATTTTTTTCTTACCACTCAAAACATCAAAAAAGCTTTTTCCATCAAAATCAATATTGCTTGCTTTTAAAATTTTTTCTATATTTTCTTCTAATTGTTTTTTTGCTTCTTCATCTTCATGTGCCCTTTTCCAATTATAATGCGTCATGACTTCATTTTGCTTAACAGCTGTCGAATCAAATTTATCGTATACAGTACCATTTTCTTGTTTTTCCATTTAACTATCACCTACTATAATAATAGCATTCTTAGACTTTTTTCGCAACTAAAATTATATTGCCATTGGCACTTTCATTACAAGTTTGAATATATAAAAATTTTCCTAAATTATCATACTTGTCAGTTATACCAACTATTTCATAGGTTAAATCATATCCCTTATAATTAATTGTTATAATATTATTACTATTAAAAAAATCTTTATCTTGATATTTATATAAAATATTAAAAGGAAGATCATAATCCTTAGAACTATGACCATAAATATAACAGTTAGTATCATCAAGTAAACTACAGCGATAATCAACAAATATAGCTCCAAAACGATCTTCTTTTTTCTCATAATTATGAGATAAATAGTAGTTATTATTATCAGTTTGGGTTAGAAGAAAAGTTTTATTACCTAGATTAATGCTGCCAATTATATCGCTATTTATTTTCTTAGTATAAAAATCTTTATATTGATTACTAGCAGTATTACTATACTCTAAAACCCCAGTATAACTAAATTTTATTCGAACTAAACACATAATTATTAAAATGAAATTTAAAATTAATAATAAACTTAAAATACTTCTAATTTTCTTATTTTCTAACATATTTTATCTTAGCTCCTATCAAAAAAATAAATGAAATTATTAAAGCATACAAGTTAAAATGATTATCTGTTACCCCAGTATAAATGTCATCACTAGGAACAATATTATAGACATTTTTTGCATTATCAATATCATACATATAATAAACTTCTTGTAATTTTTCTTTAAATATTCCTTGTTTTGGCCCATCAACACGCACTAATTTATAACCCTCAAAACTTTTTTCTTCCGTAATATAAGCTGTATCGATTTCATTACGCATAGTAATTTTATCCGTAAGTAAGTTACCTAAAGTATCAATATAGTAAACATTAACAATCCCGTACTCTAAAACTTTATTAAAAGTCATCCCCATTTCCATATCATAAGTAAATCCCCCATAACTATTTCTAGTTAAAGGTCCATTTAACTGGAAGGAAAATGGTTCTAAAGAGGTTTTGCTAGTTTTAGGCAAAGTAATATTTAATAAAGTAGCATTTAAATCTTGATAACTTTTTTCTTTACGAAAGTAAGCCCCAATACTATAAATGTTATTATCTAAATCACTTTTAGAATTATAACGCATGGTTAATAAAAAATTATAAAAGTTATTTTGATAAAATTTAATTAAGTTAGTATTTGTTTCTCTAGTTTTACCATTTTTACTTTTATTGGTCCAAATTTTATTAATATAAGTAGTAGTTAAATCTTCTAAAGAAACAAAGTTAGTATTATAATTTTTATTAAAATAGTCAATATAGTATTTATCTAAATCTTGAATACCATTGGTATAACCTAACTCTTTTAATTTAGCCGCAATATTTTCATCTTTTAGCTCATCATCACTTAGATTATAGCCATCATACAAAGCTTTTAATGGTTCACTGTTATATAAACGATACATAGGGATAGGAATTTTAAACTTATTATAACTTATTAAATTATGATACTTCTTATCATCTTCAACTGGTTTTAAATATAGAGAATTATTTTGATAAGTATAATCATTGTTACTTAAGTTAATAATCTTTAAACTAAAGTTTCTAATTTCACCCGATATAGGAATATATTTGTCATTAGCAAAAATACTAGGTTTTAGCTTTAATTCTTTATCTTTAAAATTAGCTGGAATAATTATTGTCTCAACACAATCTTCTTTGTTACAAACTATATTACATTCAATAGAGTTTTCTACGGTAGTATTGACATAATGAGTCTCACATTTTCCTTTAGCACTTACATTCACAATGGTTAAAGCTATAACTACTGACACTAAAATTTTTTTCATATATTTTCACTCTTTTTTTCTTGAGATAATAATATAATAGATACCATGTCGAATTTTGCCAAATTATAAGTCTAAATTTCTTTTTTTGTGTAAAAGAAAAGAATGTCTTTCTTTTACTTGGACATTCTACCCTTTAGTATCTTCTAAGATTGCTTTTAAAAATGCTAAACCAACTTTTTTCTCTTCTGCTGTTTTTAGTTCTAATAATTTAATCTTTTTATCAGGATATTCTTCATAGATTGAATAAAACACTTGTAATTTACCATCTTTAAAATTGTTATCTGTATAAATCATGTAATTTTTCTTAGTATATTCTTTATCATAATAAGTGGCAATTACATGGTATGTAATCCCATTTTCAATAAAACTAAAATCTTCCATATTAATCCTTTCTTACTAGTCTTACTTTAATCTTAAAGTTTTAATTAGTATGGCATCATTTAAATCATTGGAATCAACTCTTTTATAGATTTCAATATTTGGTATAAAACGAATATTGGGTTCCATGTATGGAATATTTGACTCCGTTTTATTATTAGATGGTATATTATTGTCACTATTTAAATAAGCCTTATGGTCTTTATAGTGAATACTATAATTTTCATTTGGGGATTCATAATAAATCTCACTATATTCTGCAAAAATTCCATCTCTTATATTATCCTTATCTATATCAATTTTTTCAACTTGATGTTGATAGCCAATAATTTTAGTAAGTAAGCAAATTCTATCGTTGTGATTTACTGTATGTTCATTAATTGCTACAATGCCTCCTAATGTCAATGCAGTCATCAAAGCGGCACTGCCCACAAATTTTTTTATTCTTTTTTTCTCAATTTTCATTGTGTCTTCTCCTTCCTGTAGCTTCTTATTATAAGTTAACTTTTTGTAAATTTCAAGAAGGTTTTTTATATTTCACAAGAAATTCACAATTAATTAAATTTTTAAGGATTTTTAAAGCTTTAAACTAGTCAAAATGCTTAAAAATCAGAACCATTATTTGTTAAAACTGGCTAAGAGAAAAATGAAGCTAAGAAGACAAATGTAAGAAAAAAAGATACTGGCAATTACCTAATATCTTTAAATTGAATCAATATTTAATTTTACTCTACCTAAGTTTAAAATATAAGCATGAGCTTGAACAAGGGTTCTAATAGCATTAGCCATTTTGCCACCTTTACCAATTACCACACTGCGGTCAGTATCGCTTACTAACACTTCAATTATTAAATCATCTTCTAATTTAAATTCACTAACACGAACTCTATCTGGATTATTAACAATTGACTTAACTAGATATTCTGTAAACTCTTTTAATTCCATAAATTAGTTTTCTTTCTTTTTTGATTCAGCATATTTTTTCATAATGCCTTCACCAGCAAGAATGTTCTTAACTGTATCAGTTGGAACAGCACCGTTGTTTAACCATTTGATTGCTTTTTCTTCATCTACTGTAATAATTGCAGGATTCTTAATTGGATTATAAGTTCCTACTGTTTCGATAAATCTACCATCTCTTGGACATCTTGAATCAGCGGCTACAATTCTATAGAAAGGTTTTTGTTTAGAGCCCATTCTTTTTAATCTTAATTTAACTGCCATTTGTATTCCCTCCTCACTTAATAACAGTAATTATCTTATCATAGCTAAGCAATGCTGTCAACCTTTTTTGGTTAACAGATATACTTTTAATTTTTCTAATTTTCTACCGTCTTTTATTTAAAGATATTTTTATTATCTTACCCAATAATTATCTGTAAAAATAATATTAAAAGATTAAAAAAGGAAGATTACTCTCCCTTAACGATATTGATAGCCTCACGCATTTTCATATCATATTTAACCATATCAAGACCGCCAAATTCTTTTAATAAGTCTTCTTTAGTCATGCCATAGTTTTCAGCCATTTCTTCGGCTCTAGCTTCAGCATCTTTATCACTAATTTCAATTTTTTCTTCCTTAGCAACTTCTTCTAATAAGAATCTTTCTTTTACTCTATCAGTAGCAGTTTCTTCATATTGTTTATGTAAGTCTTCATGAGTCATACCCGTAAATTGCATATATTGTTCAAGGGTTAGACCATTCATCTTTAATTGTTGAGATACTTGATCAATAATTCTATGAATTTCATCATCAATAATTTCTGGATTAATTTCTACCGTCATTTTTGATGTAGCTAATTTTAAGCACTCATCAATGTATTTGTTTTCAATTTCAGCTTCTTTACGAGTCTTAATTTGTTCTTTAATTTTAGCTTTTAATTCATCAGCAGTTTTAACATCGTCATAACCTAAATCTTTAAAGAAATCTTCATCTAGTTCTGGTAAAACTCTTTCTTTAATAATATTTACTTTAACTTTAAATACGACATCTTTACCTTTTAGTTCTTCAGTATAATTTTCTGGGAATTTTAAATTTAAATCTTTTTCTTCCCCAGTACTCATACCAATAATGCCTTCTTCAAAGCCTGGAATAAATGTATTTGAGCCAATTTCTAATGGATAGTTTTCACCTTTACCACCTTCAAATGCCTTACCATCTAAGAAACCTTCAAAATCAATAATAACAGTGTTACCATTTTCGACTTTGCCACTTTCTTTTACCACGATTTCAGCATATTTTGCTTGAAGTTTAGCAATTTCTTCATCTACTTCTTTACTAGTTACTTTCGCAGTTTCTTTTTTAATACCTAATTTCTTGTATTCACCTAATTTAATTTCTGGTTTAGAAATAAATGTATATTCAATACTAATTCCATCTTTATTGATATCTTTAATATCAACTGTTGGTTGAACAACTGGCATTTCTTTTACTTCATCTAAAGTATTTTTATATTCAGTTGCAAGTAAAATATCGATAGCATCGTTATATAGTGGTTCAACACCATTTTTACTAACGAACATATCAAAAGGAACCATACCTTTTCTAAAACCATCAACAGTTACATCTTTTTTAATTTTATTGTATGCATCTTTAATAGCCTTAGTCCAAATTTCACCTTTATATTCTTTTACAACTTTTTTTACATTATTCATAAAATTCTTCCTTTTCTAACTTCTATATTATAGCCTAAATCGAGCATTAAAGCTACTAAATTAAGCAATTTTTACAATTTTAACATCATAAGAACCAGTTGGTGTTACAACATTAACAATTTCCCCAGCTCTATGGCCTAAGATAGCCTTCCCAATTGGGGACTCATTAGAAATTTTGTTAGCAAATGGATCAGCTTCCATCGAACCAACAATTGAGTATTCCTCTTCTTCATCATCATCTATATAGTTTAAAGTGACATTAGAGCCAACACTAACAGTTTCTTTAGATGCTCCGTCCATTACTTGGCAATGTTCTAATTTAAATTCTAATTCTTTAATTCTTGCTTCTACTTGTGCTTGTTCGTTACGAGCAGCATCATATTCAGCATTTTCTGATAAGTCGCCTAAACTTCTTGCTTCTTGTAAAGCGGCAATTACTTCAGGTCTTTTCTTTAATTTTAAGTCATTCAATTCAGTTTCTAACGCCAAATATCCTTGTGGTGTTAATAGAATTGTTTGTTCTTTTGTCATTTTTATTCTCTCCTCTAAAAAATATCTATCTAAGAATACTACAAATTATATTAAATGTCAAACACTTTTATTCGTAGCATATCCATCTTACTTAGTGGTATTTCACACTTAAATTTAACGAGTTGTTTAGGGTGTCTTGCTACTTCAAGCTCATTACCATCGCAATCATAAATCTTAGGGATAGTTAAAGTCTGGGTCGTGATATTAGGACCAAAAACTTCAATAATATCACCCGTTTTAAAGTAGTTTCTTTGCTCTACTGTTACCTCTTTTTTATCCTTATCATAAGCAATTACAATACCTAAAAAATCTTGATTGCTAATTTCATTTCGATCTAAGAAATATTGTTCATTTACACTCGGCAATTTATCAAAAAATTGGGGTACAGAATCACGATTAGCGCATCTATTTAAGACATTTAGGGCATAAGTTGTATACTTTTCCGTCAAAGTATTATCCTTAATTTTATCGATTAAACTCCTGTAAGTAGATATAACCGTAGCAATGTAATAGATACTACGCATTCTTCCCTCAACTTTAAAGGAGTTAACACCAACCTCAATCATTTCTTTAATAAAAGGCACCATATTTAAATCTTTAGGCATCATTGTAAAATCAGGTTCATTATTATCAGCTTTAAAAACATAACGACATACTTGACTACAACCACCTCGGTTAGAATCACGATTAGTTGCATAATTACTCATAACGCAACGACCGCTTACAGATGTACACATAGCTCCATGAATAAAACATTCTAGGTCTAAATGTGTTTCATCTTTAATTCTTTTTATGTCCTCTTTAGATGCTTCTCTTGCTAAAACCACGCGTTTAGCCCCTAAATTTTTATAAAATAAAGCCGAGCTGTAGTTGCTAGTTGAGGCTTGCGTTGATATGTGTAGTTCTGTTTTTAAGCCTAATTTTTGGTGTAAAGACATAATATAAATATCACTAACAATAATTCCATCAACCCCAATTTCATCTAATTTTAAAAGGTATTCTTCTATGCCTAAAGTATCAGCATTATGAGGTACTATATTAACTGTTACATATACTCTTTTTCCCAGATTATGGGCAAAATCTACTCCTGTTTTTAAATCATCAAGACTAAAGTTTTTAGCATTAGCTCTTAAGGAATAGTCAGTTCCTCCTACATAAACCGCATCTGCACCATATAAAAGTGCTACTTTTAATCTTTCTAAATCGCCAGCGGGCGCTAATAACTCTATCATTTGATATCTCCTATCTTAAAGACAGTCTTTTTTTCTAAAAAGCCATTATCGGTATTTTCTAAAGACTTACCATGTAAAAAAGCCATTACGGTATCTAAATTTAAAAAGGCCGTATTAACATAAAAATAGTAAACATTTTCTAAATTTTGACAATCCAAAACAGCACATTTATCTGATAAACCTACTGTACTATTATTTTCTTCATAAAGAGTAAATTTAACGCTTCCCATCTTATCGGTAATATGCAAAGGATTAGTATGGGGCAAGTGATAATAATCTTCATAATTAGAAACTAGTTTACGCTTAGAATACATAACTTGATTATAACCAAAAAGATGATAAACAACTGGCTTTACAACATTCTTATCAATCTCTTCTAGTTCTTCTTTTGTAAGTTCATTAGAAACAAACACACTGTTAACATAATTTAGCCAAACATTTATGGATTTATAATTACAATTAAAATGGTTTATAAAAAGAATTATCTCTTTTTTTAAATCTTTTAGTAAACCAATAAGACCAATGTCTTCAATAACAAAACCCTTAACATTTAATTCTGGCAAAATAACTTTTAATTCATCAATTTCTTTATTATTTAAAACTTTATTAATCAAGCAATAAACATTATTTTCTTTAGCGCTCGCATTTATCTTTTCCATAGTAAAACTTGCTGGATAACCCACAGTATAGCCTTTTAACGGCAAAAGAAAGGTAAAAACCCCTTCTAATTTATATTTTTCTATTTCTTCTAAATTATTTACACTTAGTAAGATTTTACTCTTCGTTTTTGCGTTTACTAACACTTATACCATCTCCAATATTCAGAAATTCTGTAGTAAATTCTTCATTATTTTTTAAGAATTCAATATAATTTTCAATTTTACCAACTAATTGTCTTAGATTTTTACTTTCGATAGTATCACTTTTACCTACATAACCATGAAAATTAATATTATCGGTTATAATTACGCCACCTTTATTCAAAAAATACTTATATTTTTCAAAGAATTTCGTATATTGTCCTTTCGCGGCATCAATAAAGATTAAATCATAAGATACCCCAGTTAAATTAACATCTAAAGCATCTTGATAAACAACATTTATCTTTTTATCTAAACCGCATTTTTTAATATTTTTTAAGCATTCCATATAACGAGTTTCGTCGCGTTCAATAGTGGTAACCGTTGTTGGCTGGTTACTTGAGGCCATTAAAATAGCGGAATAGCCAATGGCACTACCAATCTCCAAAATATTTTTAACATTATGTTCTTTAATGTACTTCATAATATAACATATTGATTCTTTTTCAATTATGGGTACATTATTTTCTTTTGCATATTTTTCTATTTCTAAAATTTGTTCTTTCATAATTCATCACCTTTAATTATAGATATACCAAAGTCCTTGCTTTTTTAAATCAGCTATAATCGCATTAAATTCACTTTGATTTTTGGCATAATATGTCTTTTTGTTTTTATCTGCTACAAAATAATAATAGTCAGTACTTAGAGGATTTATAGTAGCAGCGATACTTTCAAGACCACTACTGCAAATAGGTCCTACGGGCAAACCACTTACACAATTAGACCTAGTATTATATGGGTTACAAGTATCTAAATCATTCTGGGTTAATTCAACTGAAAAGTCTTTTTTTACGGCATAATAAGTTGTTACATCACTACCTAAAGTCCAGCCATCTTTTAAGCGGTTATAAAAAACACTAGCAACCCCACTTCTAGACTCGTTATTTACCCCTTCTAATTCCACAATTGAGGCTAGGGTTAGAATCTGATGAGCCGTATAACCACTATTTTCAATTTGCTTTTTATAAGGAGCTAGTTTATTTGCTAAACCATTGATTAAAGTTAAGATTATCTCTTTAATACTTGCTTCTTTACGGAAGTTATAGGTATCAGGAAAAAAATAACCTTCCAAAGGATAATAGATATTTTTATTTAAAATATCCTCACTTATAAACCAGTAATTAGTAATAAGTTCAGTTAAAAATTCTTTATCAGTTAAAAGGGCGTTTACTTCCTCGGTTGTATAATTAAAATTCTTCGTAATAACCTCAACATAATAAGGAATTCTTTTACCCTCAACAAAAGTTATAGTTACCTCATCATCTATTACTTTGCCATCTTTAAAAGACTTTAAAATTTCACCAGTTGACATAGTCTTATTAAGCTCATAAATACCAGCCTGAATATTCGTTATTTTATTTAACTTCATATAAATTTTAGCGGCCGTGATATTTTTAATTAAGCCTTGATTCTTTAAAGAGCTTAAAACCTCGTTAGAAGTAGTCTTATAAGGAATTTCAAAAGTAATAGCAGTAGGATCCTTACTTACCGGGCTTAACATAACATTATAAGTTATGATAACCCCCAAAACAAGAATAAGGATAAGACCAGCTATTATACTAACTATTTTACTTATTTTCGTTTTAAGCATGATGTTCTTCTTCCATCTTTTTTTGAATAGATTCTAAGATATTAAAAATTAGATTCCATTCTTTTTCCGTTTCAATTGGATAAAGATTCATGTCTTTACCCGTAGCATCATAAATAGAAGCGTAAACTTTTTCTTTACCATCTTCATCTTTTTCATGATTAGTATAAACAATATAACTCTTTTTAGTTTCTTCACTATCAAAAGTAAATAATGGGTCAAATAAACATTCTTCCCCTTTATCATTGATTAATTTAATTTTATTATTTTTCATTTGCTTTCCTTTTCTTTAAATAGGTATCAAGTATAATCATTGCTGCTGTAACATCAATTACATTTTTTCTTTTTTTTCTAGACATGTCGTTTGCTAACAATATGTTAGTTGCCTCTACTGTACTTAGTCTTTCATCAACTAAAGTAATGGGAACATCAACATATTTTTCTAAAATCTTTTTAAAGTTTTGACTTCTTTCCGTCGCAAAGCCACATGAATTGTTCATATTTTTAGGAAGTCCTAAAGCTATTTCGGTAACATTTTCTTGTCTTACAATATTGGCAACTTCTAAGGCTAATCTGCCGTATTCCTCATTATTATATCTTAATAATTTATATGGATTAGCTATAATTCCTGTTCTGGAAATAGCAACCCCTAAAGTTTTAGTTCCTAAATCTAAACCTAGTGCTATCATCTTCACCTCTAATAAAATGACTTTTAATAAGTCATTGTTTTCCTTAACTTTTTTAATTTCTAAGAGAAAGTTTAAAAGTCATTAGTAATTTATCTCGATTATTTTACATCAGGATTATTTTTTTTATAATCATAGATTTTCTTTTTGAAATCTTTAATGCTATATGATTTATAAATAAAATAAGTGCCGAACACAAATAGGGATAAAGTTACTAAATACATATACCACCCTTCTTTTTTATAAACATTAAAAAGAAGATAAATAAGACCAAGAGCAAGACAAAGGATGCCTTCAATTCTTATTTTTTTAGATTGGTGTCTAATAAATTTTCCTTCTTCGGTTGTAAAGTAATCACTAGTTACATTTTTTTCTTTTTTCATAAAACCACCGAACTCATTATATCATACGATTTTATTATTGCAAAGTAAGACACCAGAAAAAAGTGTGTTTGCCGTGTGCTTAAAACTTTTTTGGCAAAATAAAAAGCCCGTTTAACCGGACCTTAATATCAAAATTGGTGACCTGTACGGGATTTGAACCCATGTATGTATGCGTGAAAGGCATATGTGTTAACCGCTTCACCAACAGGCCAGTAAAATAAAATGGTGGGCCTGGGGGGACTTGAACCTCCGACCTCACGCTTATCAGGCGTGCGCTCTAACCAGCTGAGCTACAAGCCCATTTCCTTGCTGACTTCTTAATTTTACTAAATATTGCTTTGTTTTGCAACTGTTTTTTGCAATTTTTAGCAATTTTTTTTGTAAGCTTGCAAAAACGGCTGTTTTTATGATTAGAATTTACTTTTTGATAACTCATTTTCTTTATTTAATCAACTATGTAAAAAAATTCTATTTATTATAGAAGCTTTGATCTATAGATATGAATCAATTTTAAACAAAAAACAAACACCACCCCAAATATATTATAGGAATTACAACTGTATTTAAAGATTAAATAATATCTGAAACTAACACTTTTATTATGACTTCCTACTCTACTTAGCAATAAATTAGAAACTATAAATAATAAAATCATTTTTTAGCACTTGCTTTTTAGTTTTTTTCATATAATTTACTATGAATAATGATAAAATGAACACAATAAAACGAATTAATATTGAATCATTTATTTGGATAATTTATATTTTTTTAGTGTGTTTTAATCTTTATTCTAATTATTTAGAAAAATTATATTTAAAAACTAATCAAAAATTTTATAAGCAAAAGTTTCGTCAGATTAACAAAACAGTTCTGACAGTTATTCTTTTTATTTATATTTATTTTGCTTATGTCGCTTTTAAAGATGAAACTACACTTACGCGTTATAAAAATACTAACCCAAATAAAAAGAGACTAACAGATTTAGTCTTTGTAGCAGCTATCCTATTTTTAATTGGTGGCGTCATTAGTTTATATGTTGCGACAAAAGATGATGACTTTGATGAGGAATTGCCTTTAATCTAAGAACAATTACTTTTTATTTAATATTAATTTGCATAACGATAACTTTTAGTATTTTCTAATGTTTTGCCATTTATTGCAAATAATTTACTAACGGTTACAACTTTATAATTATTTTCTTTTAAATATGGCAAGATAAGTTCTAAAGCTTTATAAGTAGTAAGATAAGTATCATGCATTAAAATGATATTATTTTCTTCAATGCTGGTGGTTAGACGATTATAAATTTTCTTTGCATCTCTTAGTTTCCAATCTAAAGTATCATTATTCCATAAAATATAAGGACCATAACCAGATTTACGAATGTCATTATTGATATTTCCATAAGGTGGGCGCACCAAAGTTGGTGTATAACCAGTTAAATTATATACATATTTTTTACTTTTATTAATTTCATCTTCTAGTTCTGGCATTTTTAGTCTTGTAAAGGATTTATGGGAAAAGCCATGAATGCCTATCTCATTACCGTTTTTAAGACTTTCTTGTAAAATTTCTTTATAATCGATATTTAATTTATTACCTAAAATAAAGAAGGTAGCATTATAATTATATTCTTTAAGTAAGGATACTATTTCCTTAGTAAAACCACTAGGTCCATCATCAAAAGTTAGAGCCACATATTTTTGTCCAGTACTATCTTGTTTATCAGTAGCCTTATCTTCTATGTTAGCCTTATTAGCATTTTCTGAAAAGTTTTTATTATCTTCGGTACTTTTCCGGTCGGTACCGTTATTATCATTATTGTTATTATTATCATTATTTTGAGTACTTGAATTATCTTGATTATTTTCACTATTTTTATTAATACTATCAAGGTCATAATTAGTATTCTTAGCTCTACTTTCTTGAATATTTAAAGGAATAGTTAACAAGAAAAGTCCTAAAATTAAGATTAAAATAGTATAACCTGTATTATTTTTCATAACATCACCATTTTTAGTATGGCAAAATTTTATGGTTTTATAAGTTTTTTTGAATTATCCACTTATCGGCAGGTTATTCTATAATCTTGTTGGATAAAAAAAAGAATGCTTTTAGACATTCAAATTATGATTAAGTTTTAAAATGCGACCATTTTTGGAAGAAGAACAAGGTTTATTTAATTGCATAACGGGTTCAATTAAAATTTTACAAAATTTATGGTCGGTTGTATAAAGATAAATAATACTGTAATCTCCGGCATTTAAATCAAGTCCCCAGATATCGGCATAATAATCTTTTAAAATATTAATTATAGTTCGATAATCAACGACAGTCAGTTTGCGATTGCTAATATTTCGAAGGTAAAAACAAGTCTCGTCTTCATTGCTACTTGATAAAACAAAATCATCTGTTTTATAAACATCATTAAATAAATGAAATTTACTTTTTAAATCAAAAATAGTATTTTCAATAAAAGTGGGCCTTAATTCAAGGATATCAATATTATTTTGCAAATATGAATAGACATTAGTAACATTATCAGGAACACTAAAAGAATAATATTTCTTATTTGAACAATTACCAAGACCAAAAAAGTAAAATTTACCTTCATAATCACTTATATTAAACCGTAGTTCTTTTTTTATAATAGCCTCTTTTAAAGAATTAATTTTCTTACTAGTATTTTCAACTTCTAGTATATATTGCATATAATCACCTAGTAAACTATATGTAATAACTAAAATTTCATGTCTTAATTTAATTCTTCAAAAGCTTTAATATTTTCATAAATATTAACGACAATATTGTATTTATTATAATCTTTAAGATAATCTTTTAAAATAAGCTTGCCCGTATTGTTTTTGCGATAAGGAATTTCCTCATACTTTTTTTCTAAAGCATTGCAAACAAAACGAATTGATTCTTCATCAGTAATGAATGTTTTAGTTTCAACTTGCATAATACCAAGCTTACCTACTTTTTTAAGACGCCCAAAAAGAAAGTTATCTAGGTTGCGTTTTAGTTTAGGTGTATTATAGTCTTCGTATATTAAAAGTGCTAAAGCCAACTCTTTAACTGGTATCTCATAATTCTTAAGAATATCTTTATACTGTAATTTGTATTTAGCATAACTACTGATAATATAATTTTTATCTTGTAAGGCATTGTATGTATTCTTACCATTTTCATGAATCTTAATAAGTTCTTCTACTAGGTTATATAAATAAAGAAGAATTATGAACCAGATAATTGTTTTAACCATTTCAATATTAGGTAAAATACTACTAACTTTACTAAAAAGATAGTTTTCTAAAAAGACACTAAAAATAATTAAAAAACTATATTTTTTCAAGAAATAATTGATATCAAAGCTTGCTTTATTATCTCTTAGGGTATAGTTATAGAATAATTCAATAAAAAATTCAAAAAGAATGATAATAAAAATATAATTATAAGCCAGATTATGTATTTCTAGATAAGAAGCACAGATAAAGAGATAAAATATGGGAAATAGCAGGCTATCTTTTTTCTTAAATTTTAAAAAATTAATAAGAAAGAAAAGAATTAATGCCATTAAAAGATAGTAAAAAATTAATATTAACATCATAAATCACCTTGCTAAATATTATAAGGATATTTTCTTAAATTACAAGAAAAAAGTAATCTTTTGACCAAAGAAAAAATATTGACAGTTTGAATTATCAATATTTTAATGATTTTTATTTTAAATTTTTTATATTTTTGATTTTAAATTAACCTATTTTTAAATTTTATATTTTATAAGTGGTACTCTATTTTTAACTATTTACTAACTTTATGAAGTCTAATACCAACATAATTAGGAAGTTCTTTAATATCTTTAAAAACACTAACAGATACTTTTTTATCCATAGAAGTTACTATCCAGCCTTCAATATAATGAGGAGGAATAACCGTTAAAGGAAACATATGATATTTGATACTATCAAGAATGCGCTTATTTACCATTTGGGGAAAATATTTTTGAGCGTTGATAGCGGCTTCCTTACCATGAACAAAGCCATGTAATTCCGTAAGTTTTTTATGTTTTTTAAAATATCTGGTTAAATAAGAGGGATCTAAATTATAAAGTTCTTCACTATATTGCCAAGCTTGAGGGTAAAAATCGTGCAGTAAACCCGCTATGGTGGCATCATAAACATTTAAATTATAAAATTTTGCTACCAAAAATGATTTAAAGGAAACCATAATGGAATGATTCCAAACTGAAGATTCATGATGCAAAAAAAGTTTTCGGCGTTGGAATTCATCATTTAAAAGAATGGGTAGAACAAGCTGGTACCATTCATTAAAATAAGAACATTTATTTATAAAGTCTAAATCATCATAGACATTAGGATTATAATATTTAGGCTTCTCCATTTTCATAATTTTTTCAACTCCTCTATTGCTTCTTTTAGGGTACCAACACTTATAATTTTGATACTATATTTGTTATCTTTAGCAACTTTTAGGGCTTCTTCATAGTTTTCTTTCGGACACAAGAAGATATCGGATTTATTTTTTACGGCTCCTATCAACTTATATTTAACGCCCCCAATTTCCCCAACATTGCCATCAATATCAATGGTACCGGTCCCAATAATTTTTTTACCCTTACTAATATCTTCCTTAACTAAAGAATTATAAACACTAAGAGCCATCATAAGACCACCCGAAGGTCCTGATTCATTAGATTTTATTTTAATCTCTACTTCGGGATCTGTACTTACTTCATAGACATTTGTTAAAGATATGCCAAGAAGCTTGCGCCCCTCTTTTTCATAAACCTTAGAACTAACCGAAATTAATTTATCATTTCTTAATACCTCGATATTCATTTTAGCACCAATTTCCCTAGAGTCAACTATTTTTCTAACATCTTCTAAATTATTTATATCTTTACCATCAACAGTTTTAATTTCATCAAAGAGTTTTAGTTCGGTATCATCGCTATCCAAGTATGTTATAATATGCCGAATATTTTTAATATCATATGTGGCCTCAGCCTCTTTAAAAGCTGCTATTTTCGCATTACTAACGGCTTCTTCCATACTAATTTTATCGCGTTTTTCAGATTCTTTTAATGTTTCATCATCATACTTAACTTTGTCTTTACTAATAATATCCCAGTTTTTGTTTAAATAACTAAGTCCAAGAAAGGCCGGACTTGCTTTAATGACACTAACATAAGCCATCCCAAAGGTTCCAGAAGTTTTATTATCGGTTGCTACTTCTAGCCTCTTACTTAAATCAATATAATCACCAGGGGTATAAATAAGATACGGAGTATCTATAAAAAATAAAAGAAAAATAAAGACAAAAGTTAATAAAAACTTGTAATTTTCTCGTATGAACTTTTTTACACTTGCATAATATTTATTAATCAAATGAATCACCTTATTTAATTATATCAAAAAAGGATATGGATATGAAAAAAAATATAACAATTATTTGCGTATCACTGGTATTAGTTTACTTACTCTTTACACATAATGTTTTAGTTGGAAGTTCAATTTTAAATTCTTGCAAACTTTTTTTGTCAAAAGTCTTTATATCGCTTTTTCCTATGTATATTATAAGCAAAATTTTAATTAATTATAACTTTCCTTATTATCTTTTTAAAGTAACTAACTCCCATTATTTATATATTTTTATTATGAGTTTACTTAGTGGCACCCCAAACAATGCAGTAATTATTAAAGATTTACTAGATAGAAAAGTAATTAGTGAAGAGGCCGCTAACACTTATATTATGTGCAATTTTTTTATTAATCCCCTATTTTTATATACTATGTTACAATGTTTTTTTAGTCAAAAGTTAACGATAGCAATTATTATCATTAGCTATTTTAGTAATATTATTATCTATAATTTTTGCAAAATTAAACAAGCTTCTTCCATTGTTAAAGGAAAAGAGTTACCTTTTTGTGAAATTTTAGTTCAATCTGTTAGCAGTGCTTCCCAGATATTTCTTAATATCTTAGGAATGATTATTATATTTAATTTACTAACTCTAGTAATTCCCGATAATTTTAAGGCTTTTACAGGGATAATAGAAGTTACAAATGGCTTAGCTTTTCTTAAAATATCCGAAATTTCTACTTATTTTAAAACGCTTTTAAGTATAATTTTTATCAATTTTGGTGGTTTTTGTATTTTAATGCAAATAAAAACGGTTCTAAGTAACAGTAAAATTAAAGTAAGTAACTACTTATATGGACGCTTTTATGCCACCTTTTTAAGTAGTAGCCTTTTCTTACTAGCTACCCTATTTCATATTATCTAACTATTTTAATCAGATAATATTAATATGTTTATTTAAAGGATACTCCAAATTTTATCATAATTTTAGTTTACTTAAAAACAATCACCCTTAGTTAAGGAGTATAACCTTCAACTTTAATTTTATAATTAGCATAATAATCAGTTAAGCTAGAAGATTTAGGAATAAAAAGTTTTAATTCATAAGTATCCGTGGAAGAAGCCGAAATTACTTTATCATTTAGAATGTAACAGCCATTTTCATACTGGTAATTATCTAAATTTTTAATACTAGTATTGTTAATATTTAAACGCAACTGAGCATTTTTCCTGCCACATAAAAGTAAACGATAATGACCATCTTCATTATTATTGGTAATGCCAACAATATTTCCCTTTTCTTTTAAAGTTTCAACATCAGTAAGTTTATCTAAATCCTTTTTTATAGTATCTTGCAAATCAATAATTAAACCATTGGTAGTATAAAAACTATGAATGCTATTTTTATAAAGATAAGTACCAATATTAACAGCTAAAATAATTATTATTAAAACAACTATTAAGGCTTTTACAAGCTCAACTAAGATATAATTATTTAAAATTTTTTCATAAATAAATTGCATATTTTAAAAAACCTTTCTTTTTATTCTTTACTCTTTTTTTAGTTATTTATTCTTTTTGATTTTTAATTAAGCAACTATTAATTGTCTTTTAGCTAATATTTTTAAGCTACAATCACGCCAATAACATGGTCCTTGAAGGCTTCTGTAATTTTAATGTTATAAAATTTATTATGTTCTAATTTTTCCTTAACAACAACTTTCAAATAAGTCCCTGTATGACCAGTTGAAGTTACATCATTTACTTCTTCAATTAAAACGGGAAAAATTTTACCGATTTGTTCTTGATTATAAGCATATTCTAAAGTATCAGAAAGCTCAATTAAGCGTTTAGCACGATCTTTTCTAATATTAACAGGCACTTGATTAGGCATTTTGCTAGCAACAGTTCCAGTACGCTCTGAATAAGGAAATGTATGAATTTTCGTAAAGCCAACCTTTTTTACGAAATCTAGGCATTCTTGAAAATCCTCTTCGGTTTCATCAGGAAAACCAGTAATAACATCGGTTGTAATATTGATATCAGGAATACATGTACGAATTTCCTCTATTTTAGCTAAAAATTCTTGCTTATTATATTTACGATTCATTAATTTTAAAATTTTATCACTGCCCGATTGCAAAGGAATATGCATATGATGACAAACTTTAGTATTATTTTTTAACATTGTCATAAATTTTTTATCAAGTTCGGTAATCTCAATACTAGAAATACGAATATTCTTTAAACCAGTAATTTCTGACATTGTATTAATTAAATCAGTTAAATCATGATCGGTACCGCGACCATAAGAACCAGTATGAATTCCTGTTAAAACGATTTCTTGATGACCATTAGCCACTAAGGTTTTGGCCTCTTCTAAGGCTGTTTTAAAGTTTTTACTCCGAATATTACCCCGCATATAAGGAATTATACAGTAAGTGCAAAAGTTATTACAGCCATCTTGAACTTTTATAAACCCTCTGGTATGAGAAGTAAATTCATCTACTTGCATATCTTCAAAACTTAAATCTCTAGTTCCGGCAAAATAAGTATAAGGTGTTTTATTAATTAAATAATCGTTAATTAAATCAACTATTTTTGATTTACCAGTATTGCCAATTAAGATATCAATATCTAAATCTTTTAGCTCATCTTGATGATTTTCTGCAGAACAACCACATACTACTAAAATACAATTGGGATTTTCTCTTTTAGCATGACGAATTATTTTTCGTGATTTACTATCAGCCATATTGGTTACCGAACAAGTATTAATAATAATAATATCACTTTGTGTTTCTTCATCTTCCTGCTTTTGAAAACCCGATTTAATTAATTTTTCTTGCATTACTTCAGATTCATAAGTATTAACCTTACATCCTAAAGTTATTATTTTAAATGTCATAACTACTCCTAACTAAAATTAAAGGGTCCAATGACTATCTTTAATCTTTTTCAATCAATGTAGCAGTATTCTATCCTACCCTTACTTATAAAGTCAATCATTTTAAGTTACTTTATAAATTTTTTAAAGAATCTGCTAATTTTCATAACTAAGGTAATTATAAGTAATATAATTAGCAATTGCAATATTATTCTTTTAATAAATATTTTTTATTCTGAATAAATCAAAAAAATTAGGTAGCAAACCTAATTAATATTTAATAAGTATAGCAAAGGTGAAATTTGAAGTAAACGAAAAGATATTATAACTCTTAATTCTACCAAATTTTTAAATTATAATATCTTCTTTTTTTCTTTATAATCAAACATTATTTATGTGATTTTGTATAACTAGGAACTAGTCTTAAAGTTTTATTTTTAGTCTTATCATATTCTAAAGTTGGCAAGGTTTCACTATTTTCATAGGCTTTTTGATAAGAATTTAAATAATTATCAATTTTTTTTAATTCAGATAATTCTGCATTGCTAATTAACTTGTGAAAACTTGTTTGTTCTAAATCATTATTATTAGTTACAATTTCCAATTGTGGACGCCCTAATTCTTTATTTTTAGTCATAATATCAGCAATAACATCTTCTTTTTGACTTTCATATTTAAAATGCCATTTTTCTTCAATTTTTTTAGCTTTTAAAGTAGCATAGCGGTTTGTCATGGCAGATGCTATAAATACAGCTGTCCAAGAAAAATAGGCAACACTAAGAATTAACGACGGCTGAAAGTATACATGAAATAATCCTATTAAGGTGTATAATGCTGCAAGAGCTAAGCTTAATTTAACGCTTTCTTTCTTTCTTGTTTGGCATTCTATAACCCCTTCGATTTTTCTTGATAAGTAATAATTATTATTTTCTTTAATCTTATTTTGCTTAGCAAGTTTTTTAGATTTAGGAGTTAGGGCAAGAGTGATACGGTCCCAACCATTCCAAAATTTTTTATCAAACCCAATAAATTTTTTGACTCCTAATTTTTCATAAAATTTCATTTCTATTTCTTCTCGTTTTTTCATGATAATCCTCTTTCTGGTTTAATATTCTACAAGAAACAATATATTTAATCAATACCATTTTGACTATTTTCCATAGTTTTTCTAGAATATTTACACCCACAGAAATTTTGACGATATAAATTATATTCTTTAGATAATTCAATACTTCTTTTATACCCATTTTGTTTCTTAAAATCACTTGGTAGATAAGAAATATCATACTTTTTACTTAGAGCATAACCAATTTTATTAAGTACTTGGCTATCTTTTAAAGGACTTAAAGTCAAAGTAGTAGCAAAATAATCGTATCCTAATTCTTTCGCTTTTTTAGCCGTATATTCCATTCTAAGATTATAACATTTTAAACATCTTTTGCCTCTTTCTGGTTCTTCTTCTAAACCAGTAGCAATATTTAAAAATAAGTCATTATCATAATCACAATCAATTATATCTAATTTATGAATATTAGGATATTCTTTAATAAATCTTATTTCTTCCTTTTTTCGTTTTAGATATTCTTCGTATGGTTCAATATTAGGATTGTAATAAAGAATAGTTATATCAAAAAAGTTAGTTAATCTTTCTATACAAGCACTACTACAAGGAGCACAACAAGAATGCAATAAAAGCTTTTTGGGTTCTGATATAGTATCAATAATTTTAGTCATTTCTTTATCATAGTTCATTTTGGGTTTCACTACTACCACTATCTTTCTTTTGAAATACGACATTACTGGTTCCTGAATCAAAATTAAATGTTCCTACCACCCCAGCTCCATAAGTATCAATGGCTTTACTGACAACCGCTAAGTAATTATTGAATTTATCAATATTAATCGTATTAATGTAAGCTATGTTACCATCATTCATATAAAAAGTAAATCTTTTATCATCAATTGTTTTACCTTCAGTACTTATGGTTGGTGAATATTCAATCTCACTTATCATATTTAAAATATTATTATCTAGTTTTTTTAAAGCTTTTACTAATAATTCTAATGTTTCCTTACTTAGACTTGTCTTTAAAGTTGGCATGGTCGTTTTGTTAGTTTTAACATTTTCATAAATATTATTTTCACTGGTAATAATTTTATTAGTATTTTCAAAATACATAAGAGGCATTTCTTCGGTAACTGTAATTTTTATCGTTCCATTTAAGCACTTAGTTATTTTTACTTTAGCAATTAAAGGAATAGCACTTATTTCATTTTCCATATTTTTCTTTTTGATATCTTTATAATAAGGATAATCTCTAAGATTAGTTTTTCTAATAATTGTTGCATCAGATACCAGAGAAGTTCCCGTTATTAAGACATTACTAACTTTTAAATTTAATAAATATGTAATGAAGATGGCCCCTATAGCTAGAAAAACCAGAAGGCCAAAGAAGCGTTTTTTATTTAATTTTCTTTTAGTTTTCTTTTGCATTACTATCCCACTTTACTATTTCTTGTTCAGTTACTAAGTCGATACTATAATTTTCTTTAATTGTTTTTTTGATTAATTCTATTAGACTGATAACATCTTTAGCAGTAGCATTTCCATTATTTACAATGAAATTAGCATGTTTGGGTGATATCAAGGCTCCACCGATACTTTTATTTTTTAAACCGACATCCTCAATAAGTTTGCCCGATGGCATTTCTTTTGAGGGATTTCTAAAGACAGAACCAGCTGAGGGATAAGTTAGGGGTTGACTAGCCAGACGGCGTTTTAAACGGTCATTAATAAGCTCTTGGGATTGTTTACTATCACCTTTAATTAACTTTAAATGGGCCGCTACAATGATATATTGGCGTTTACCTTGAAAAAAAGTCTGGCGATAATCATGAAAGACTTTATCTACTTTGATATGTTCAATTTTACCATTATGAAGAACAATTATTTCTTTTAAATAATGATAAATATCATCATTATAAGCACCACAGTTACCATATATGCCACCCCCTAAAGTTCCGGGGATACCACTAGCCCATTCAAGACCTTGAAGATTATTTTTAACCGCAAATTTAACTAGTTTAGGCATCATTATACCACTATAAGCTATGATATCGGTATCACTTACTAATTCGACCCCATTTAAGTTTTTCATATTAATAACAATACCGTCAAAAGTGCCATCTAATATAACATTAGAGCCATTACCTAACACAAAATATTTGATATCTTTATGAAGGCAATAATTTATTACTTCTTGTAATTCTTTAATACTTTTTGGTAAGGCCATGTATTTACAAAAAGCTTCCAAACGATAGGTATTGTATTCTTTTAAGTTAACATTTTCTAATATCTCACATTTTAAATTCATTTTTTTATCAGTTCCTTAATTGCATTATAAATTATTTTGGTACTATCAAGCGTACTAATTTTACTTAAATTATTTTTTATTATATTTTGTCTTTCTTTATTATATAGGAGGTCTTCAACGGTTTTAGTAATGTTTGCTGTTGATAAATCTTTTTCTTCTAGCATCACTGCTTGATTTTCTTTACTTAAAGCAAGAGCATTAAAATATTGATGGTTATTAGCAACATATGGACTAGGAATAAAGATAGTTGGCACTTTAAGACTAATAACTTCGGCAATAGTTGAAGCCCCAGCACGAGCTACTAAAATATCAGTTGCTTTTAAAAGACCAGAAAGATTATCTAGATAAGGTAAAACTAAAACATTTTTTGGATATTTTTGCTTATTAAATTCTTCAAACAAACTCTTGCCGGTAATATAGACTACTTGATAATTTTTGGAAGAAAAAGTTTTTAAGTAACCTTGCATCGCATCATTAACCGTTTGGGAACCCAATGAACCACAAACAACAACAACTAACGGTTTGGCCTCATCTAACCCAAGGCTAGATTTAGTAATTTTAGGAGTATTTAAAGCTCTAATACCTGTAGGATTACCTGTATATAAGACATTTCTATTAGGAAAATACTTAGTACTTTCTTTAAAAGAAACGCCAATAATATCAGCATATTTACTAATCATTTTATTAGTTTTCCCTGGGATAGCATTTTGTTCATGAATAAATGTTTTGATATGCATTTTATGAGCAACACTTAAAACAGGATAAGTTACATACCCGCCTATTCCTAAAACAACATCAGGTTTAAATTCTAAAATTTTTTGTTTAATTTCCTTTTTAGCCTTTAAAATCAAAAAAACATCTTTAATATCTTTAAAAATATTTTTAGATAAGCCATATATCTCTATTCCATAATAAGGAATATTATTCTTAGGAACAATATCTTTTTCCATTCTATTTTTAGTCCCTATATATAAAACTTCTAAATTTTTATCGTATTTTTTAAATCCCTCAATAATGGCTAAAGCTGGATAGATATGTCCACCTGTCCCCCCTGCACTTATAAGTATTTTCATGAAATCACCACTCTTAGTACATTATACTACACTTTAAAGTTTTTAAGAAGTAATTACATCAAGTTTATTAGCATTTGACATTTTTTATAATTTCTTCTTCTTTTAATTTAAACCTTTTTATTATTTTAAATTTAATGAGATTTAAAGAAAAAATAACTCCAAGAGTATAAACTCTAAAAGTTATTCTATTATTTAAAAAATTTATATTTACATATATTTAACCAGCATTATTAATTGAAGAATTAGCATTATCATTTAAAGTAGTATCATTAGAATTAGTATTATCATTAGTATTATTATTTTCTAAATTACTAGAACCATTTGCATTACTATAATCACTACTAGCATTACTACCGTTATTTTCAGTTGAACCATCAGCATTATTAGAATTATTATCACCGTTTTCAGAATTATCTTGGTTAGTATTAGTGTTAGTATCACTAGTACTATCATCCTGCATATTAGTTATATCTTCTATGGTCCCACTATAATAAACTCGCGTGTTTTTAAAATCATTAATTGAAATATCTATATAATCAGTTTCTTCTAAAACGGAAATGTCATCAGGACTACTTATCGTAATAGTTGAAGATAAAATACGATTAGAGGCACTATCATAAATATATAATGTATTATCACTTACCCCTAAAACGATATCTTTATAAAAGAAAACTTTGTCAAAATTTCTATTCATTAAAGATTCATTTTGAAAATTAACTAGATAATATTTATTACTTGTTTCATTATATAATGCGACGGCATAATCACTATAATCATAAATAGGATTTTCAAACTCACTGGTTAACGCGGTATTTTCGGTATTTATTAATTGCCATTTATTATTTTTTAAGACAGCAAATTTAGATGAGTCTAGTTTGCCATCGATTAAATGACCAGCAGCGCCAATAAAATCATATTCATCTTCGATAGCTTTTTGGGCTAGTTGGTTAACACGAAATAGAGTATATTTTCCATTATCCATTATACCAATATAATAGTCCCCATTAAAGCCAATACCATAGTTATTTAATCCTGTTACCTCTAACTTATTATTATTTGTGATACCGTACATAATAGTTTTAGGATACTCGGTATTGTTATTGACATTAAAGGTAAGAGGTGTATCCATTAAAAAGACATACCCTTCACTAAATGTTATAAAGTTATTTGTACCTTTATAATAATTTAGAGCATATTTACTATCATTTACATAATTATAAGCATAATTGCAATAACCATCTTTATTTGTACAAGTATAACAAGCCCCACCCGTTAGTTTGATATCACAAGCTAAAGGAGCATTAGGTGGATAAAGAATACGACCATAAGTACTAATTACCGCCAGTGGTAAGGCTATAATAATTAAAATTATAGCCATAACAAGAGTCATTTTATTATTCTTGGGTTTCATTATTATTATCCTTTATTGTTGAGTTACTAGATCCAGTCTCATTTTCCAGAGGTTTATCACTATTTTTCTTGGGTAAAGTATAAGTGTAACTATTAAGTTTAGTACCATCTTCTTTCGTAATATTTAAAACAACATTATTACCACTGATACTAGCACTTACCATATTATAAAGAGTATAAATATCTCCAGTGGTCTCTAATTTAATCTCTTCATTATTAATTACCGTATTATCATAAGTCATAACATAAACCATATTATCATCATCAATAGCCAGATATAAACTTTCTCCCACTAACTTTATTACTTTATAAGATTTATTAGTAATTTTCTTAGGATTATCACTGCCACCATCACTATAAATATCAAACTTTTCATTATTTTTAACAACAAAGTATTTACCACTAAAATCATAAATTTTAGAATCTAAAGTGATACTTGAAGAATCATTATTAAATAAGATTTGGTATTTATTATCTTTTGCTACTTCAATATAATCACCAATGCGTTCCATCCGATCATAAACGAAATCATAAGTCTTAGTAATACCATTATTATTAAGATTAATTACTCCAAACTTATCACTCTTATTTTTTACAATAATATTATCAAGACTAGGAGCAAAAGTAAATTCGGTATAGTTAAGTTTACTTGAAACTCGTTTATAAGTAGCAAGAGTTTGTTTTTTGAAAAGGTCATAGACTTTTACTTCGCCATCAAAAGAATTAATATCATCAGTTATAAAGACATAACGATTATCAATAATTGGTAGGATTTCATTAGTTAAACCATTATCATGATTTTTAAAGTTTTCACTAAAGGAATAATTATGAGCCACTGTACACATTTTAAAGTCTTCACTCTCATTAAAATTATCTTTATTAGTGCAAACATAACTTCCTAAAAGGTTAGTTTTTTCTTCATCACTATAGAAGTATAAAATACCGTCAAAGCTACTATAATATTTTTGTTTAGTTGAAGCCTTACCATCTAAAAGATTTAAGCCTTTCTCTGAAACATCATTATCATTTTTTAAGAAAACAGTTAAAGTATCATTATTAACATTAATTTTATAAGCATAACTACTACTTTTTAAAGCCCCATCTTTATCATAAGTATTAAGCCCACTATAAGCCTCGTTATAAAGACTATAACCAACTTCGTTATATTTATTTTTTTCATAATCACGAATGTAT
>CAKOMH010000011.1:0-30670 GCA_934096595.1 uncultured Bacilli bacterium
CAAATAGTCCAGTTAAGTTTTGAAATTCGCCTCCAATGGTACTTAAATTGACAGGAGTATAAAAGTTGGTAAAGTTGAATCCTTCGGTAACAAGTTTATAAAGGGTTGGCGTAACATCTTCGCGAATGCCAATAGTGTTAAGGCTTTCAGCCATGATAACAATTAAATTTTTTTCTTTAAAAAGACCAGTATAAGCATTTTTTAAAGTACCTTCGGCATTTTGAAAGTATTTGTGCATACTAAGTAAGGTTTTATTTTTCTCATTAGCTATAAGATTTTCAAAATCAATGCTTAAGTTATTGTAATCATATTTTAAAGATGATTCTTGATTTTCTTTACTACTATCATTAGTATTGGTATCAGTAATATCTGGTATTGATGGTAATTCTTCAGTAAGTTTGGCATCATATTTAAAAATCAGCTCTTTAAAATCTAAATATAGGGCAGGAAGAACACCAACTTTTTCAATATTAAGGGCATTGTTATAAGTTATATTAAATAAATGATATATAGAATTTTCTTTTTCTTTAGTTGAATAAGTTATTATTTCAAAAAGAGGAATACTCAAAAACAAACATAATAAATTTAGAGCTCCTTCTTTTTTGTTTAGATAATGAAAATTGATATGTTCTTGAAAAATTAAGGTTAGGATAAATGGTACAAAAAGTCCGATAATAAAGAAGATATTTTTAAATATTTCTAAAATGGCAGTGCCAGTAAAAGCAATGGCTTGGTCAGATAAGCCAAACAAGGATAGACAAAAATAGGTATTAAAAACTTTTTTAAAAATCAAGGCAACATTGAAAAATACAGTTATAACGCTAATTAGACTTAAATAAATAACTTTATTTTTTTTAGAACTTTTTGTTATGTTACCAAGGGTAGCAATAATACTACTTATGGGCAACAATAGTAAGAGTAAAATTAAAGTATTGGGCTGAAAAATATTTTTTAAACCAAAGATACTAATTTTATAGAAAAGCTCTAAATATAAAAAAGTAATTAGGGTAATAAGAATTAAAGGCTGTTTTTTTGTTTTAGATAACTTTTCAAGACAATTAAACTTAATTTTATTTGCTGATTTTACTTTTTGCATCTTTATTTCAGTTTTAGAATTAAATTTGCTCTCTTTTTCTAAATTACTTTGAATATCTTTAGAAAACTTGGCTTTTTCATGATTAGTTGGTTTTTTTAATAATTGCTTTTCCATAATAGTTAGATTATTATTCTTATTTTTAATTTTATTATTACTTTTCTTAGAGTACTTTTTGCTACTTTTAATCATTTTATCACCTTTTCTTAAAATCTGATTTTAATTAAATATTTTTAAAATATACTTCATATTAATATCTTGCATTACTTGTAAAAATTAATTCCATAAACTTTTTTCTAGGTTAAAGGAATTAGCGAAAGACTTACTTTTTGTTTTTCTTTATTTATATCACAAACATAGACTTTAACAATTTGACCTACTTTTACTATATCTTTAGGGTCGCTAACAAAGCTTTTACTCATTTTAGAAATGTGAACCAACCCGTCATCATGAAGACCAATATCAACAAAAGCTCCAAAAGAGGTAACATTACGAACAGTGCCTTCTAATTGCATCCCGATTTTTAAATCATCAATGGTTAGAATATCACTCTTTAAGATAGGAGCGTCTAGTTCTTCACGAATATCTAAGCCCGGATTTTGAAGTTCTTTTAAAATATCGGTTACTGTATAAATATCAGCCTTAAAATCCTTAGCCAATTTCTCGGGATTAGCCTTATCTAAAGCTGTTTTAAACTCTTCGGTGTTGATGTTTTTGATATCTAAATTCAATTCCTTTAAAATATTATTAGCAAGATTATAAGATTCGGGGTGAATACCGGTATTATCAAAAGGATTTAGACCATCTTTTATCCTTAAAAAACCTATGGCTTGTTCATAAACTTTAGCACTTATCCCTTTGACTTTAGCTATATCTTCACGACTTTGAAAAGGCTTAGCACTCATTAATTTAGTAATAGCAGGTTTAGTTAGACCTGAAATGTATTTTAAAATGGAAGGACTAGCGGTATTGACATTAACACCAACCTCATTAACTACCTTTAACACGGTAAAATCAAGACCACTGGCTAATTCTTTTTGATTAACATCATATTGATATTCGCCAACTCCAATTGATTTAGGATCAATTTTAACTAATTCGGATAACGGATCTTGAAGACGACGACCGATGGAAATAGCACTTCTTTTTTCAACTGTAAGGTCTGGGAACTCTTCTTTAGCTAAAGGAGATGCTGAATAAATACTAGCGCCCGCCTCACTTACAATGATGTATTTGCAATTTGTTCCTTTAATGGCATCGCTAACAAACTTTTCGGACTCTCTAGAAGCCGTACCATTTCCGATAGCAATGATATCAATCTTATATTTATCAATTAGCTCTAAAAGTTTTTTAGTCGCTCCAACTTTGTCATTTACAGGTTCATGCGGGTAGATAACGGCAATAGTTTCTAAGGCGCCACTTGGCGATAAGACGGCTAATTTACAACCAGTTCTAAAAGCGGGGTCAAAACCTAAAACTCGCGAATTTTTAATTGGAGGAGTTAAAAGTAAATGTTCTAAATTATCTTGGAAAGTCAAAATAGCTTTTTTAGAAGCTTCCTCGGTCAATTCACTTCTTATTTCTCTTTCGATACTAGGAAGTATCAATCTTTTTAAGGCATCTTTAATTGCTACTTTTACAGTATCACAAACAAAAGACTTTTCATTTTTGATAAACTTTCGTTCTTGATTTAACAAAATATTATCAAAGTCATAATCAAGGCTAATATTTAAGATTTTTTCATCTTCACCACGATTCATAGCTAAAATATGAAAATGTTTAGCATATTTAATTTTTTCTCTAAACTCGTAATACATTTCATAAGTTTTTTTCTCATCTAAAGCTTTAGGTTTCTTAGTGGAAACAATAAAACCTGTGTTAGCAATATAACCTCTAATGTATTTACGACTACTTGCGTTATCACTAATCCATTCGGCAATTATATAACCAGCACCTTCAATAGCTTTAGCGCTATCCATATTATACCCGCTAGCAAGGATTTCCATACTGCCCTTTTCAGGGAAGGCCATAATTTTTTTAGCAAGTGGCTCTAAACCGGCCTTGATAGCTTCCGTAGCTTTTGTTTTCTTTTTTTCTTTAAAAGGACGATATATATCTTCAATTTCCGCTAATTTAGTAGATGCCAAAATATTGTTTTTAATTTCTTCGGTCAATAAGCCTTTTTCATCAATCAAACGAATAGTATCTTCTTTTTTCTTAAGTAAATTTTCCTGATAGCGATAAGATTCTTCTATGGTACGAATTTCATCTTCATTTAAATTACCAGTTACTTCTTTACGATATCTCGCAATAAAAGGAATTGTTGCTCCTTCACTTAATAAGTTTAAAACCGCATTTATCTGGGTATTTTTAATATTTAGTTCTTTAGTTAGCTCTTGTATAATTGTTTCATTCATAATATTTCCTCACATAGTTCGATTATATAATAAATGACTCCTAAAAGAAATGAGGAATTGCATAAAAAGGAATATTTTTTTAGAAGGAATAAAAAGACTAATAAAAATAACATCTATATATAATAAGGAAATATTTCCTATGACTTATTATGTTTATAAGATATAGATAGAATACGCTAAATATTTTAAAAAGGCAATAATTTTCCATTAAATTTTAATTATTTTTGATTTCCATATATTTTTATATGAAAAAAACTAGTTTAGATATTTCTTTTCCAAACTAGCTATTTAATTATTTTCTAATATTGTATTTAACTTAATTTTGCATGGCATGACAAGCGTGTTTGATAGTGCCGGTTACTAAATCGCTCACTTTATCCACAATCACTTTTGGGTCTTCCTGCATATCATTTTTAACCCAGTCAAGGACAATAGCAACGAAAGCATACTTATAAAAATCGGTAATAAATATTTTTTCTTGCTCTTCTATATTTTCTTTCTGAGATATTTTATCAATTTCTGCATATATAATAGGATAAACTAAACGATAAAGATTATCCCGCAAAATTTCTAAAGACACGGAATGATAAATGTTTGTGATAAAAGATTTTTCACTGAGCATTAAAGTAAATACTGATAAAAATTTTTCTTCCCAAGTTTTGTTTATATTTTTAGCGTTTAAAATACTTCCCATTTCTTCTTTACATATCCATTCAACAAGGTCTTCTTTATCAATAAAATGATAATAGAAGGTTTGTCTATTAATATTACATTGCTTGGCAATATCATTAATGGTTATTTTATTAAAGGGCTGTTCTTTTAATAATTCTTTTAAAGCATAATAAATGGCTTTTTTTGTTGTTAAACTACTCATAAATTCACCAAGTTAATTATAACAAGAAAAAAGACTTAATTTACTAAAAATATTTAATTATTGATAAATATTTTATATTTATATTAAACTTTTAGTGTTATTAAATCTTTATTTATGTTAGGGAGTAATAGAATTTTTAAAAATATTATTTTAAATATAAATTTTTCTTTTTATTTTATGACCTTTTAACTTTAAAATATTTATGACTTTTTAACTTTGAAATATTTATGACTTTCTATTTTACAATTTATAATTTATAAACTCTACATATGTCATTTTTAACAGGGGTATATTTTATTTAAAAATTATTTTGATTTAGTTATTGCTTATTTTAATAAACCACTATCTTTTAAGAGTAATTCAATATCGGTATTCTTTATTTTTTTAAGTAAAACTTTTACCATTTCTTTTTCAACAAGACTAAGTGGTAGTTCATCTACACTCTTTTTATCCACAGCATAATAAGCGGCTTTTAGAAGTTCACGAACATCGTAACAACTTCCCCAGACTTCTGGTACTGCACGGTCAACATTTAAAAGGGTATAAACGGCTTCCATACCAGTACGAATTGAGTATTCAGTTGTGAAAATGGTATCTCTTGGGGTTTCGGCAAATTGACCTAAGAAAGCAAAGTTAATGGAACCTTGAGGCACTACTAAAGGACGGTCGCTCTTTTTACGAGGTTGGAAGAAAGCATTGATATAAGGCATATAGCAAGTAGTTGTATTACATTTAGTATTAGCATACTCTTCGATTTTATCAACAGGCAAGCCAATATGATACAACCATTCTTGACAAACCTCACTACCGGTACACTGACACATTGGTTTTTTCATAAAGTTGCCTTTTTTATTAGTATTTAGAGAGTAAACCCAGACTAAAATTAGGCCTTTATCCTGACTTTTGAATTGGGGTTGACGATTAATAGTCCATGAAAGATACCAGTTATCAGTGCTATCTTTTACAGTTACAATGCCACCAGTTGTTACTTTGCCGCTTCGTGGGTCGCGTTTGCAAATATCCATAATGTGTTTAATAATTTCTTCATCACTAGTAGCAATCGTTGCACTCATCCAGTTGGTTGCCTCAGTATCTGCGCAGAATTTCATTGGGTTACCAAATTCGCCGTTACTAGCTTGATTAGCAATATTTTTCCACATATCCCAAGACTCGCCACAACCATTTTTAATATTAGATAAATCTGGAGCGGTGTTTTGATCCCCATAGCAAGAGGTATCGGTACAGCAACCATTAGTTATAAAGACTAAATCATTTTCAGTTAAAGGAATTGACTTTTCTTCATTGTCTTTAATATATATAATTTCTTTAGCTTGTTTTTTCGTACCTAAGGTTTCAATTATAACATTTTTAACATCAATGCCGTATTCAATTTTAACACCATGACTTTCTAAATATTTAGTAAGGGGTAAAATCATGGATTCATATTGATTATACTTAGTAAATCTTAGTGCCGAAAAGTCAGGTAATCCATCAATATGATGAACATAACGGCAAAGATATCTTTTCATTTCTAAAGCCGAAGACCATCTTTGAAAAGCAAACATAGTCTGCCAATATAACCAGAAGTTAGTATTCCAAAAACTACTTGGTAAAATATCTGATATTTTTTTATCTTCTAACTCACTTTCAGGGGTAATAAATAATTTTGATAAAGCCATAGCCGATTTTTTATCTAATTTAAATAATTTATCGGTATGAGCATCATGTCCACATTTTTCAGTTGCTCGGCATAATGAATAATTAGGATCATGCTTATTTAACCAGTAGTATTCATCTAAAACGGATATTTTAGGATTTTCGATAGATGGTACATCACGGAACATATCCCACATACATTCGAAGTGATTATCCATTTCACGACCACCACGCATGAAAAAGCCTTTCGTAATATCCTTTCTACCATCACAAGAGCCACCAGCCAAATCTAGTTTTTCTAAAAGATGAATATTTTCGCCTTTCATCTGACCATCACGAACAAGATAAAAAGCTGCCGATAAACCAGCAAGACCGGTTCCAATAATGTAAGCCTTTTTCTTTTCGATGCCCATTGGTTTTTCAGGGTGAGCAAAAGCCTCATATGTTCCTGCTCCATAATACATAATAATTCCTCCTTTATTTTCTATAATTAGAATTATACATCTTTGATCATTTTATACAATAAACAATTTTTAGGTGGTGTATTATTTTTAGACAAATCTATTTAATTGTCTAAATTTTCTATTTACTTTTGTAAAAACAAAAAAACCTCACTTAAATTGGAGGTTAATTAATAGTTTTACATTTTGATTTTAGGATTTTTTATATTTAATACTCTTTGCCTCTTACTTCATTATTTATCCAAGATAAATAGTTACGACTAGTACTGGTAATAGGCATGATAGCAAATTCAAAAGTTTCGTAGCTATGATATTTACGCACAACATTATAAATCTTAGTTGATAAATTTTTCTTAGTTTTAACAAACACTAAATATTCTTTAGCAGCTTCAATTTCTTGATGCCATAGCCAAGTGGACTGGCTTTCAATCATTTGACAACTACTGACTAATTTTTCGTCTAACAAGGCTTTAATAGTTCTTTTAGTTTCTTCTAAATCGTCAAAGGCAATTTCAATCATACAATATTCATCAATCATTTTTACTCATTCTCACTTTCTAATTTTCGGATTTTTTTCTTTATTAAATGTAATAATTCTTTATCTTCATCTAGTTCATTTAAGATATATAAAGCGTCTTGTAATTTCACTTTTTTAGATACTTTATCTCTTATGAAACTTTTTATATCATCAGCCTTAATATTTTTATCTTTTAAATAATTTGCAGCTAAGTTTTCAATGTTTTTTAAGACATAGGCTTTAAGAGGATATTCGTCCATTAGCATGACACCATAATAAGCGCCAATGATTGTTTTATAACGGTTAATTTCTTCTTCCATAAGGATAATCCCTTTCTTTTATATTGAATTTTTCTGTATCCATTTGGATAATTCTAGATTTTTAGCTATCTTTTTTTAGATACCTTTTTAATCTCTTTTTTAACATTCTACTTAGATATTTTTTAAGTTTTAGACTTTTTTTCTTTTTGTTTTTTATAATCTTTACAATAAGCCTTTAGATTACAATTATCACAAATTGGATTTACTGACTTACAAGTATAACGACCAAATAGGACTAATTGATGATGAAGGCGACTCCATTTTTCTTTTGGCACTTTTTTCATTAATTCTTGCTCGGTTTGATAAACATCAGACGCGGACTTAACAAGGCCAAGACGATGTGATGTTCTGTAAACATGGGTATCAACGGCAATACTTGGCACATCAAAAATATTAGATAGTACTACATTAGCGGTCTTCCTGCCGACACCTGATAGAGTTAAAAGATAATTAAAGTCGTTAGGAACCTCACCATTATAGTCCTCTAACAAACGGGTAGCAATTTCTTTAATATAATAAGCTTTATTATGATAAGTTCCAACTGGATATATAATACTTTCAATTTCTTTTAAAGAAGCACGGCTTAATGTTTGTAAAGAATGCTTTTGCCAAAGGACTTTGGTTACTTGATTAACTCTTGCATCAGTACATTGAGCCGATAAAACCGTGGCAATTAATAATTCATATGGTTTGGTATATTCTAATTCGCAGCGCGGATTTGGAATTAATTCATCTAATTTGTCTAAAATATCTTTAGTTCTATTCGTCATCATCATTTAACCAATCGTAGTCAAAATATTCAGGATTAGTATCGTTATTAGAACTTATTTCTTCAGGGACATTTGTTATTTTTTTCTTAGCAGCTTCCACATCATTCATACTACGATAACCTTTCTTTTGCCAATCAAATAACACTCTATCTATATAACGAAAGTTTTTAACACCACTTAAGACAGCTTCTTTTAAAGCGCCAATAATTAAGTTTTCGCTAAGTCCTTTCTCTAACCAATTATTGATATATTCATATTCCGTTGGGGAAAGACTACGCACTAACTCTTTTTGAAAAATATCATAGATATTATTAGATACTTCTTTTTTATTTTGATTAGCTAGTTTTAGAGCAATACTATTATAAAATTTATCAAGAGAAATAATTTCTTTAATCATTCCATTTTCTCTAATAGTTTTATATTCAATAAAACCTTTAACAATCAAATTATTAAAAGAAGTCATAACATCTTCTTCTGTTAGTCCTAAATTTTTAGCAATTTTAGAGCAATCAAAACATTCACAAGAAGTATTTAAAAGTTTTAAAAAGACTAAAAAGTCTTTTAAAGTCAAATTTTTATCCATATTTTGAATTAAAAGTTCATTAATGCTTAAACTATTAGCTTTTAAAATATCATTTAAGTTTTGCACGGACACCACACCTTTTTATTCTTTAAAACATAATGGGTTAGATGATTTTTATCATTTTTAATTTTGTTTTTAAGAATTAAATTTTCTAAGATTGTATATACGGCATTGATTTTATTTTTTGGAATACCAAGGTTAATTAATTCATCAAAGGTAATATTTATCTCTTTGCGATTATGAATGGGAATATTTTTTTCTTGTTTAACAATAGCTGTTCTTTTTTTCCCTTTAATTAAACCAGTAATCATGGCAAAATACAAGCCGTGTTCATATATAACAGTATTATCTATCTTACCATATTTTAAAATTTTTTGAATAGTTTTTATGTTACTTTGCTCTTTTTTTGTAAATGGAAAGTCTGCCGCTAAGTCAATTTGAGCATACATTCCGCATAAATCATCAACTTTTACTATCTTTTTATAATTAATATCTAAGATTTTTAAGATACCTAATTTTTTCATATAGTCCATGGCTTTAACAGCATTGGTACTCAACAAAATTTTATCAAACTCGCTTTTTATTCTTGTTTTGGATAAAGTGCTTAAAAGTTCTTTATATTTTTTGATGGCATTTAAGGTAGCGGGTTCAATATTAAAACCCAAAGTGGCATGAAAACGCAAGGCTCTTAGCATTCGCAAAGGGTCATCTTGAAATTTTTCGTTGGGATTACCAATACATTTTATTTTTTTATCCCTAATATCCTGTATTCCTCCTAAATAATCTATGATATTACCATTTTTATCCATAAGAATAGCGTTGATGGTAAAATCACGCCTTAATATATCTTCTTTAACATCTTTAATGTAGCAAACGGTGGGATTGCGTTTTTGATAGGAAAGTTCTCTTCTAAAAGTCGTTATATCTATATTATAGGGAGGATTATTAATTTTTAAAGCACCATAATGAGCACTGCTGGCATTCCCGTTTAAAAAGTTACTCATTTCTTTAACGGTTGCTGATGTGGCGATGTCAATATCGTAACTTTTTTTATTTAATATAAAGTCTCTTACATAACCTCCAACTATATAACTTTCATAGTTATTTTCTTCAAGTAAATTTAGTATATTAAAAATCTTTGTATCCATTATATCTCCTAGGTGTATTATAACATTTTATTTGACAATGTACCACTTCTTATGGTAGAATTTACTAGACAAATGAACAAAAGGAGGAATACTCATGGCTGTTAAAATTACAAATAAAAAACCAAAATCTATGAATAGAAGAAGCCACGCTCTTAATAAGACTAATCATTTTCAAAAACCAAATATGATTACTATTACTGTTAATGGCGTTAAAATTAAAACTTCTGCAAGAGAAGCTAGAACTATTCTAAAGGCTAACTAATTAATAGTTTTTTAAATCAATTAAAACTTGGAGACATTTGGTTCTTCAAGTTTTTTTGTTTTACTATTTTTATTACTTTTGACATTTATCTTTTTATTAATCTTATTAAATTTAATTCTTTTAAATGATTATTTTTATTTTAATTAAGAATTTAAGGTTTTTTAAAGGGATTAGCAAAGACAATTTCTGCTAGTTTTAAAAGATCAAAATAAAAAAAGGTTTCTTAAGCAGCTTTTCTAAATAAGCCTAAACCTTTATTTTTGTTTTTATCATTTGGATATAATTCATTTAATACATCATAATTAGTATAATTTTCATAATTTAAGTCTTGGCGATTGACTAAATAAGCTTCACCATCGATTTTAGCAACAATACTTTCTAAGTTAGAATTTTCATCAACAACAATAACATCAGTATCGGGTTTATTTTTTCTAACAATTCCGTAATGATTAGAATGTGGTGAAAAACGCACAACTACTCTTTCACTTTGGGTTCTAATATTACCATAATTATCGGTATAATAATGAGTTGCACTTACCAAATATAAGTATTCAATAAAATTGTTAAATTGTTCTTTATTAAATATAAACATAATTAAGCCCCCTAAAATTACGCTTTATATAATTTTTTGCTTTTAGCTAATTGTTTTCCGTGCTAATTTCTAGCATTTTATAAACACGATAAATGTCGTTTTCTTTCTTATATAAAGCAATCGGTTTATTATTATATAATAAAGTTACTATTTTGTCATCTAAATTTAATGACATTTTGCTACCATTTTTAACTTTAAAGTATTCATTAGCATTTAATTCATAAGACGGATAATCTTGTAATACTGTTTTTAAAGGAATTGATTTGTAATTATCATTTTTAATATCATCTAAAGTATATGAATCTTCAATCTTATAAGAGCCTTGTTTGGTTCTAACTAAATCTTCCATTGTAGCAACCGTTTCCAATTTCTTTCCTATATCCTCAATTAAACTCCGAATATAAGTTCCTTTAGAAACGGTTACCTTAAATTTGATTAAATTATCATGAAAATCTATAAGTTCAATATTAGATATCGTAATTTCTCTAGTTGGTAAGGTTACTTCTTTTCCATTTCTTGCATATTCATATAGCTTTTTACCATTAATTTTAACAGCCGAGTATATAGGAACGGTCTGGGTGCTTTGACCTAAAAAGCTATTTAAAGTTTGAATAATTTGTTCTTTATTTACTCTAAATGAAGCTTTCTTTATAATATTACCTGTAATATCGCCAGTATCAGTTTGAATTCCTAATCGCATAGTAGCAATGTATTCTTTTGTTTTAGAAGTTAAAATGTCGACTAATTTAGTATCGCGGTCTGTGCAAACAAGAAGGACACCAGTTGCTAGAGGATCTAGTGTTCCTGTGTGTCCTACTTTCTTGGTATGTAAATGTTTAGATATTATGTTTACGACATCACGCGAAGTCATATTTTTTTCTTTACATACATTTATAATCATTTTTGTTCTTCCTTATGGATATTAGCCAAAATTTTTTCAATATTGTTGCCATATTCAATGGACTCATCATATTTAAAGATTAATTCTGGTGTATTACGAATTTCAATTTTCGAAGATAAACGACCACGCAAGTATTTTGCTGTGCTGTCGTTAAGTTCTTTTTCTAGAGTTTTATGGTCATCTTGTTCTAAGCTAGTAAAATAAACTTTGCAAAAAGATAAGTCATTAGTTACTTCGCAAGCTGTAATAGTTATCGCTTTTAAAATAGAATCGCGACTTTCCTCTAAAATTATTTCACATAGGGCTTTTTGAATATTACTAGATATTCTTTTTTGTTTTACTTGGTTCATTTTTTTACCTCAACCATGTCGTAACTTTCTAAAATATCGCCCTCTTTTAAATCGCTATAAGATTCTAAAGTGATACCACATTCAAAACCTTTTTTAACTTCTTTAACCGAATCTTTACCTCTTTGTAAACCGGCAATGTTACCATCATGAATAACGATACCATCACGGATAACACGAATTTTAGAATTACTCTTGATTAAACCGTCAGTTACATATGAACCAGCGATTTTGCCAACTTTAGAGAAGGTAAATATTTTACGAACTTCGGCGCGACCAAAGACTTTTTCTTCGAATTCTGGATCCAGCATACCTTGCATAGCCGCTTCCATATCTTCGATAGCTTTATAAATAATATTATATAAACGAATATCAACACTATATTCTTTAGCCATATCTTTAGTTTGAGGAGATGGGGCAACATTAAAACCAATAATTATTGCATTAGAAGCGTTTGCTAAAACAACATCGCTCTCCGTAATTGTTCCAATATCACTTCTGATGATATTAATTTTAATACCTTTAACTTCAATTTTTTGTAATGAATTTTTTAAGGCTTCTTCACTACCTTTAACATCGGTTTTTAAGATGATATTAATTTCTTTTGTACCTTCATCAATTGCTTGGAATAAGGAGTCTAAAGAGATATTTTCTTTTTTGAATTTTTGATCACGGGCAATTAATTTGCGCTTTTCAGCTACTTCTTTTGCTTGCGTTTCAGATTCAAAACTCATAAATTTATCGCCTGCTTCTGGATTGCCTTGAAGACCAGTAATTTCAACGGGAGTGGAAGGTCCAGCACTTACAACATCTTGACCTAAGTCATTTTTCATAGTTCTTACTTTACCATAGTTAGTACCAATAACAATTGGATCGCCAATTCTTAATGTACCATTTTGGATAAGGATAGATGCAACGCCACCAACATGTTTATCTAATTTAGATTCAATTACCGAACCTACAGCATATCTGTTTGGATTAGCTTTTAAATCTAGCATTTCGGCAGTAGCAAGAATAGTTTCTAATAACTCATCTATATTTTGACCAGTTTGTGCAGAAATTTTAACAAACGGATATTCGCCACCCCATTCTTCTGGAGTAATATTTAAAGCCGCCATTTCTTCCATAACTTTATTTGGATTGGCATCAGGTTTATCCATTTTATTAACAGCAACGATAATAGGTACTTTAGCAGCTTTAGCATGGTCAATTGCTTCCTTAGTTTGAGGCATAACGCCATCATCAGCAGCTACAATGATAATTACAATATCCGTTACACTAGTACCACGAGCACGCATAGCTGTAAATGCGGCATGCCCTGGGGTATCAATAAATGTTATCGGTTCGCCATTGTGGATAATTTGGTAAGCCCCAATCGCTTGAGTTATACCACCCGATTCAGTTGAAACAACCTTAGAATGACGAATTGTATCTAATAGAGTTGTTTTACCATGGTCAACATGCCCCATAATTGTAACAACTGGAGGTCTTTTTACTAAATCTTCTTTAGAATCAACAATTTCGTATTCTTCAAAGTTAGTAATATCTTGAGTAGTATCTCTTTTCAACACTTTATTATATTCTAATGATACAACCTCGGCATCTTCAAAACTAATTGGCATAGTTAAGTTTGACATAATACCATTAGTCATTAATTTTGTAATTAGGTTAGCAGCACTGCAACCGATTGCCTCGGCTAAAGCGCCAACTGTCATATTCTCATGGTATAAAATAATATTATCTTCTTTAGCATTCTTCTTTAATTTAGATTTATTTTTATACATTTCTTTTCTTTTATTTAAGAATTCCGCTTTGGAAGAGGCTATTTCACTTTTCTTTTTTAATTTTTGCTTTTTATCACCAGATTGGTAAGATTTTTTGATATTTGCTGTTTCCATAATGTCTTCTACGGCTTCATCAATAACATCTTCTTCCTCTAGTGATGTATCATCAGCAGTTGATATTAGGTTAATAGCATTATCTAAAATGATAATATCGTCTTCGGAAAGCTCAGAATCACCACTTTTTACTTTAATTCCTAATTCTTCACACTTTTTTAAAATTTCAGCAACTGTATGATTGGTGTCATTTGCATATTCTTTAACAGTCATCATAAAGTACCACCTCTTTCTTATATATTTTTTTCTATTTCTTCATAAATACTTGCTGGTATTTCAACTTCTAAAGCTCTATCTAAGGCTTTATTTTTTTTAGCTAGTTCTAAAACTTCTTTAGATTTTGTAATATAAGCTCCTTTGCCGTTTAATTTACCAGTTGTATCAACTTGTATCTGGCCATCAGGTGTCTTTACAATTCTTAAAAGATTTCTTTTTTCTTCCCTATTTCTTGTAACAACACACATTCTCAAAGGAATTTTTTTCATTATCTATTTCCTTCTTTTTGGATATCTTCCATGGTTTTAACTTCGATTTTATATCTTGTTAGTTTACTAGCTAATCTAACATTAATAGCTTTACGACCAATAGCAAGTTTTAAGTTATCTTCGTTTACAATGGCAAGAGCTTCTTTCTTTTCTTCATCTTTAATAGATACGATAACATCTTTAGCAGGAGCCATGGCATTTTTAATGAACTCAGCTGGGTCATTACTATACTTAACTAAGTCAACTTTTTCGCCATTAAGTTCTTTTAAGATATTACCAATTCTACTACCTCTAGCCCCGATACAAGCACCGATAGCATCGATTTTATCATTGGTTGAGTAAACAGCTACTTTAGAGCGAACGCCTGCTTCTCTAGCTACTTGGTATAAAATTACTGTACCATCGGCTAGTTCGGGAATTTCACTTTCAAATAATCTTTTGACAAAGCCATAATGTTTTCTAGATAGAAGAATAAGTGGTCCCTTAGTGCCGGCTTCAACTTTTGTAACATAGACTTTAATTTGTGAGCCCATCTTAACAGTTTCGTCCGGAATCATTTCACTCTTTGGTAAAATACCACGAGCACGGCCAAAGTCTACATAATAGTTTCTTTGGTCTTCCATAGCAAGCATTCCTACTAACATTTCGTCTTGTTTATCCCCAAATTCGTTAACGATAGATTCTTTTTCGGCTTCTCTAATTCTTTGGGTAACAACTTGTTTAGCAGCACCTGCTGCAACGCGACCAAAGTCATGAGGAGTTACTTCTTTTTCGATTGTATCGCCAACTTTAATATCTGGATCAATTTCTTTAGCTTCTTCAAGTAACATCTGAGCATCAGGATTAATCTCTGGCGGAATTTCTACTTCGTTTCCTTCTTCATCAGTTTCATAAGTTGAATCAATATAATCATCAACAACAACATAGTAACTAATTACTTTAAATTTACCTGTAAGTTCATCAAAATCAACACGAACATTGGTTCTTGAATCATAATTTTTCTTATAGGCTGTCATCAAGGCTTGTTTCATTGCTTCAATAATTAAATCTTTAGATATTCCTTTTTCTTCTGTTACTAGGTTTAGGGCTTTTAAAAATTCTAAACCACTATCTACCTTTTTTTCTGTTTCTTTTTTTCTCATATTTATACGCCTCTTTCTTTACTTATAACATCAAGAATGTATGACTCATCAATAAAATCCATCTTATCGACAATTGGATTAATAATGTTTGTCGCTTCAACAATTTCATCTAGATCAATACCATTTACTTTATCAAGTTCAATTGTTAAAAAATTATAGTTATTTTCTTTATGATAGCAAACATCGGTTACCATTATCTCTTTGGAAGATAAGGCTTCTTCGACATTCTTTCTTAATTTTTCTAACTCTTTTTCCATATTACCTCTTTTAAGTTTTATTACTAATGAATATTTTTTATTCGTTAGTAATACCCAACTGTTTTTTTATAAAATTAAAAGTGGGAATTTTACTGCCCACTCAAATCTGTAATTTTATTATAGCATAATTCCTAGTATTTTCAATATTTTTAGGCAATGTTTTTCAGGGTGAAAACGATTTTTTTTATGTTTTTAAAAATTTTTTTACGCTTATTTTGGTCTTAGTCTATTTTAGGTAAATTTTTGGATAAAATGATAACTTTTTCATAGAGTATGTAACTCTATGAAAGCTACTTTTCCTTATGTATTTTCTATTTATAAGTTAACTATATCATAGATTTTAAGCTTTTTCTAGTAATTATTTGTATCTATTATGGTCAATTTTCTGGTCAATATTTTATGTAGGAACACCTGAAATTACCTGAGATTAAAAAGATTTTTATAGTCATTATAAATGGTTATTTGTCGTCAAAATTTCTAGTCAACTTCTTTTATCTCTTAGGTGTTTACTGAGTTTGGGGCGCATTTTTCATAGAGTTACATACTCTATGAAGCCGAAATTTAGTATTTTAAGGAGTATAATGATGAAAAAATGGTATTTTGAAATTATAATTTTTGTTTGTTTATTAATAGGATTAATGTTATTTAAAAACAAGATTTCTGGTAATAATTTAGTTGGTGTTTATGTGGATAATATTGAAAGCAGTTTACTTCCAGATAAAGATAATTATGTAATTGATAAAGTCGTTTGTGATAATGAAGCAGTTGGTACTTGGGACAATGCAAATTGGAATTTATTAATTACTAATCTTTCTAAAAAAAGTAATTGCAAGTTATATTTTAGGTCTAAAAAGGAAATTACTGTTACTTATGATAACAATTTTGTAAAAAATAATATATTTGAAGATACATATAACACTTTAAGTATAGTGAAAAATCCAGACAATGTTTCGAATACTAATTATAAAATAGCTAAGGAAAATAACTATTATCTTTATAATTTTAATTCGAGCAAGGATATTAATATAGTTGATAATTCTGTAGGATATTACTTTTATGCAAAAAAGAGATTAGCCGAAGGTAAAATTTATACTTTTCAATTTTTTGTAAAAGGAAACACCTCATATAATGCTTTTATTGGTTCCGAGCAAGAAATAATATCTGGTTACAGTAATATGAAAGTTAATGTTACAAATAATTGGCAAAGAATAACCAGAAAATTTACGACAACTAATTACAACCGTTATGCTTTTGTATTTTATGGTTGGGCATCAAAAGAAGAAGATAGAATTTTAGAAGTTAAAAACATAGCCTTTCAAGAAGGAGAATACAACAACTATTCAATTGTGTCTTTTAAAGAATATGATACATTAAGTAATACCTTACCCACTCCAACTAGAGATAATTATACTTTTTTAGGTTGGTATACTGACCCTATTGAAGGTGAAAAAATATCTGCTGGAATACAAGTAACAGAAGATACAACTTATTATGCACACTGGCAATATAACGAATAAAATAAATGAGTTACCTCATCATAATGGTAGCTTTTTTTATGTCTAAATAGTCATTTTTTCATAGAGTTTGCAACTCTATGAAAGCCTATTTTCGGATATCCTATTTAATTTATACATTAAATATATCATATAAATTAGGCTTTTTAAAGGGTTAATTTATTTCTATTGTAGTCAATTTTATAGTCAAAGTATTTTCAATTTTAACCTTTAATTTAAGGTGATTATTAATATTTTTATAGTCAAAAATTCATATATATTTGTGGTCAAAATTTCTAGTCAAATTTCTTTTTTGTAATGATTTTACTTAGTTTGAAGGCTATTTTTCATAGAGTTGCAAACTCTATGAAGACGATATTTCGGCTTTTATGAGGTAATGATATGAAAAAAATAATATTTATTGGCATTTTTCTTGTGTTTTCTTTGGTTATAATTAGTTGTAATTTACATGAGAAAAATCTTAAAATTGATGATAATAATATCCTAGGAATATATTTAAATAATGAATTACAAACTAGTATTCCTAAAAAAGGAGAAGCTGTATTTTCTAAAGCTGTATGTGATAATGATGAAGTTAACTATTATTGGGATATAGACAATTGGGGATTATATGTTAATAATTTTAGTAATAAGATGAAGTGTAATCTTTATTTTGTTAATTATTCCGGAGAAACAACTTTTGATTTTGATTATACAGGAGGAGAACAAACATTTGTTGCGCCTGTTTCCGGAACTTATAAATTAGAAACATGGGGAGCGCAAGGTGGCCATGGTCAGACTACTTATACTGGTGGATATGGTGGATATTCGTTTGGAATAATTACATTAAATGTAAATACTACTGTTTATTTAAATGTCGGTGGGTCAGGTTCTGAATTTGATGGCGGTTACAACGGTGGTGGCAATCGAACTGATAATCATGCCTCTTGGAGAGGTGGAAGCGGCGGTGGTGCCACCCATATAGCCTTAAAATCTGGACTTATTTCTGCGTTAGAAAATTATAAGGAGAAAATTTTGATGGTATCTGGCGGCGGCGGTGGTGCCTGTGGAAATCTAAATGATGTTAGCAATAACGGTGGCCATGGTGGTGGAGAAAAAGGCACTGTTGTTGACAGCATAGCCACATCAGGAACTCAATTATATTCAGGAGTTAATGCTGACGGAAAAATTAGTGCTAGTTTTGGTAAAGGTGCCAATTCTACTAATGAAGGTGCTGGCGGCGGCGGCTTTTATGGAGGTGGAAGTGGCTATCACAATGATATTGGTTATTCAGGAGCAGGCGGTTCTGGCTATATAGGAAATACATTATTAACCAATAAAGTTATGTACTGTTATAACTGTGAAGAATCAAGTGAAGAAAGTACGAAAACCATATCAACTACTTGTAGTGAAGAAACGCCTACTAGTTATTGTGCGAAAAAAGGTAATGGCTATGCTAGAATAACTTTAGTTAGTATAGATAGCTAAAAAAAGAAAGTATAAGCTTCCCTACTCAAAAAATTTATCCATAGTTACACCCAATACCACTGATATACGATATAAAGTATCAATCGAGCAACCAATTGCTCCTTTTTTAAACTCTAATCTTCGCAAAAAATCAAAAGTTGTCATTAAAAAAAATTTTCCTTAAATAAATCTTTTATTTTACAAAACCATTATAAATAGTTTGGGTTTCTCTTAAAGTTATAAAGGCTTTCTTATCAATTTTTTTAATTAAATTAGTTAATTCTTTAATATTTCTATTTTTAACTTCCATAAGTAATAATTTCTTTTCTTTATTATCATAAGTATCATAAACATCAATAGTTGTAACTCCATAACCAGCTGTTCTAATTCTTTCTAAATTAGTTTTACTGGCTTTACTAGTAATTACTTGAATAGAGGTATTACCTTTTATAACTTTTCTACTTAAAGTAGTACCAATAAAGGTTCCTGTTGCATATCCCAGAGAATAACTAATGGGAACAAAAACACTTGTTAATGTAGTATTTAAAGCACTTCTAGCTACATAATACCAAATAAAAACTTCAAAAAAAGCAAGAACAGACGCCGCAAACTTTTGACCTTTTACGGATATTACTGTTCTTACTGTTCCAATACTTACATCAAGTATACGCCCGAAAAAAATTTTTACACATACTAGAAGTGTTGTCATAAAAGTCCTATCTACGGATAAGTGCAAATCCTATTATAATGGCAACTAGTAATACTCCAGCTATTACAAAGATAGCATATCCTATTATATTAGTATTACTTTTTTCTTCATTTTTATTCATTAAATTTTTATTTCTAATAGAATCTAATCTATCAATATAGTTATTATTATTTTTATTTAATGCTTTTTTAATTTCTAATTGTCTACTATCCATCATAGCACCACAGTTTGGACACAGTGTGCTATTAGAAGGTAGAGCATGTCCACATCTTTTACAATTATACATATTATTATCACCACTTTAATGGTATCATAATCACTATTAATTTACTAGATATTAAATTTTATAATTTTACTAGAAAGCTTTTTATCTTTATACTTTCTAACTTTTAAGAATTCTAATACACCCTATTTATAAATCATACTTTTTAGGGAGTGGAGGGTGGGAAGTAATCCTATATTTATAAATTAATCTTCACAATCTTCAATAAAAGTCTTTGATTTATGTGGTTCATCTCTTAACAAATCAAGATAATTTTGCTGTCTTAAGGCCTCATATAAAACGATGGCAACGGTATTAGAAAGATTTAGGGCTCTAACTTTGTCAGTCATGGGAATACGCATACACTTATCAATATAAGGCTTCAATATCTTAGGAGGAATGCCTGTTGACTCTTTACCAAAAAAGAAATAAATATTCTCCAGAGGATTTGAATAATTAAAGGAAGTGTGAGGTTTATGACCATACCTAGTTAGAAAATAATAAGTCCCTTTATTCTTAGCGAAAAACTCATCAATATTTTCATAGACAGTATAATCGCAATATTGAATATAATTAACTCCACTTCTTTTTATATATTTTTCGTCTAGGGAGAAACCTAGAGGTTTAATTAAGTGCAACTTAGTGTGAGTGGCAACACAGGTACGCATGATATTACCAGTATTTTGAGGTATTTCTGGTTCAAATAAAACAATGTTTAACATATTAATTCTTCTTTCTTTATCTATTTATTTATTTTAATTTTAATGGATTTTTTAGAAAAGTCCTATTTAATTGTAACTTAATTTAAAGTTTTTGAGTAATATTTTTTATTTAAGACTATTTATTATTTCTTTTTAGTTATTTATTTTTATTATTTAAAATTATTTTGGCTTTGCCAGATTTCTAGTTCGTCCAAAATATTTTTTTTCCATTTCTTCATCGTATTTTTCTACTTCAGCTATGGGTATTAGAATACTTTTTTCGTTAGTCATGATGGTGATTAATTGATTATAAGGCTCGGTTATTTCATATGGTCTTAGGGTTACTAAGGGATTAGCATGTCTTGCCATATAACGAGAGGCCACATCGGCGTCTTCTTTGAAATTGTGGTTATCAAGATAAATGACCTCCCTAATGCCACTTTGAATTATAGCTTTCATGCAATTGTTACAAGGAAAAAGGGTCGTATATATTCTAGCGCCTTTAAGAAGGGCCTTGTTATTGTTATAGCCTAAAATGGCATTTAGTTCAGAATGGACAATATAAGGATATTTGGTATTTAAATAGTCTCCTTCTTTATTCCATGGAATATCTGTTTCTTTTATTCCTATGGGGGTGCCATTATAACCTGTTGATAAAATGCGGTTATCTTGAGAAACGATAACTGATCCTACTTTGCGGTGCTTATCACTAGAACGCATGGATGTCATTTTAGCTAGGATGGAAAAATAATCGTCCCAGCTAATGCGGGTATTTTGAGGATTTATTATTGATAATTTATTTAATTGTTCGGTTATTTTTGTTTTATCATTTTCTATCATATTTTATATCGTAGTCGCAAAGCGACATTGCCTTTCCTTTTTATTATTTATTATTATTTAGTTTTTATAAATTCAGCTCTTCATAATTTTATTTTTGATGCTTAACTTTAATTATCTAATAAATTTGTTTTTAGTATCTATAATTTATTATATTTTTAAGTATTTAAACTTTAATATTTTTTTTAGCATTTAATTTTAATGTTATTATTTTTATACCTTGAATTATAATAAAGTTTTGCTCTTTTTAAATGCTTGTCATATTGTATCATAAATTTAAGATATGTTATACTGTTTTTATAAAAAGAAAGGATTAAGAGAATGAAAAAGTTTTTAAGTATTTTAGTTATAGGAATTTTAGTATTTTGTACGGGTTGTGAGGGTAGTAAAAATATAGAAAACTTACGAGGAATTGATTTTAATGTCGATGGTAATGAAACTACTCTTACTAATTATGATACCGATAACCCAGTAGTTGCCATGGAAATTGAGGATTATGGGGCGATTGTAATAGAATTATATCCTAAGATTGCTCCCAATACAGTAAATAATTTTATTTCCTTAGTAAAACAAGGTTTTTATGATAATAATTCATTTCATCGTTTAGTGCCAAACTTTGTTTTACAAGGTGGCGACCCAAAGGGTGATGGTACTGGTGGCCCTGCATATACAATTAAGGGTGAGTTTACCAATAATCGTTTTACTAACACTTTAAAACATACTAAAGGAATTGTTTCGATGGCCAGAAGTAGTGAAAATGATTCTGCGGGAAGCCAATTTTTCATCATGTTAGATACCGCTTCATATCTTGATAATAATTATGCTGCATTTGGTAAGGTAATTGACGGGATGGACATTGTTGATAAGATTGCTAGTACTGAAATTGTAAGTGATACGCAAACTGGTAAGTTAAAGAAAAATTTAACTATTAAAAAAGCTTTAGTTGATACTAAAGGTAAAGAATACAGCGAACCAACCAAAATTACTGAGTAATTAACTGGTTTATAAAAATGAAATTGATAAATTTAATTAAAAAACAAATTTATCTTTTTATATTATTAAAAAAATAATTAAGGTTAGATAAAAAGAATTATCGATTAAGAAATATCTTATCAATCTAAAAGTTTTATTAATCAAAAAAATGACTAATAAAGAAGATTATTAATTAAAGGAATTTATTAATAAAGAAAGTTATTAATCCAAAAGAGATGTTAATAAAAAAGATTATTAATCCAAAAAGAGATATTAATAAAGAAGATTATTAATCCCAAAAGTTTATCAATTAAACAAAAGAATATATCGTTTAAAAGTAAAAATAGGGATATATTCTTTTTATTTTTGCTAAAGTTTAAAATTAATTTAAAAAATGTTAAAGATTCCTAAGGAAATGACGCCCATGATAATACCTGCAAGTACGACACCACCCATGATAGCAATGACGCTTTTCTTAAAATCAAGATTTAAAAGAGAAGCTGCTAAAGTTCCAGTCCAAGCGCCTGTCCCCGGAAGAGGGATTCCAACAAATAGAAATAAAGCAAAGTAAACATTGCGTCCTGCTTTTTCTTGTAGTTTTTTGCCGCCTTTATTACCTTTTTCTAAACAAAAAGTAAAGAATTTTTTAGTAAGCTTTTTATCTTTTCCCCATTCTAAAATTTTGCGAGCAAAAAGAAAAATAAAAGGTACTGGTAACATATTACCAAGGATAGCAACAATATAGGAAGGAAGCAATGGCAATTGGAAACCAACGGCATATGGAATAGCACCACGAAGTTCAATCAAAGGAACCATAGAAATCAAAAAAACTATTAAATATTTCAAAAACATAACTTTTTCACCTTAGTTCATTTTAACAAAAAAAAATAAGAAAGGGAATACCTTTCTTAAAAAGTGTGAGTTTATTGTTTATATGTTATCTTAATTGTATAGGGTTTATATATGAATTATCATAATTATATTATGACTTCTTGCTTCTACCATTAACTTCGAATATATCGTTAATGTCCACAAGCGTTTGATTTGGTTAATCATTAACCTATCTTTATATCTTATTGTAAGATATACTGTTTATATAATAATTAAATTTTCTACATCTTTTAATTACCTTTTTTCTTTCTAATCGATCAATCTTCCTTTCACAATTACATAATACCAATCAATTATGAAAAATATGTGATAGAAAAGTGAAAGTTATTTTTTAGTTTGATTTTTATAATTTTCGGATTTTTAGAATCTTTTGTTTTCAAATAATATTTTGTCTATTTGGTAGCATTCCAATTATTTTTTTACTTGAAAGTAAAATGTTGTGCCTTTGTCTTTAACGCTATTAACACCGTATTTGAAATGGTGTTGTTCTAAAATATTTTTAACAATCGATAACCCTAGACCAGTCCCAACAACATTTCGCTTATGATTTTTTTCTTTTTTATAATAGCGATTCCATATATTAGATAAATCTTTTTCATCAATACCTTTACCAGTATCAATTATTTCAATTTTGCACTCTTTAGTATTTTCTGTAATTTTGATAGTAACGGTTAAATCATCGCCAGTATAGTTAATTGCATTATTTATTAGGTTATAGATTACTTGACTAATTCTTTTTTTATCTGCTTTTACTATAATACTACTGGGACTTTCTAAAATCAGATTATAATTTTCGGTTTCTTTAATAATTTGGTATCTTTTTAAAATATCGTTAATTAATTCAACAATATCGAATTTTTCGATATTTAAGTTATCTTGATTATTTTGAAGTTTACTAAGTTCTAAGATATCATTAACTAAAATATTTAAACGATCTGTTTCATCAATGATAACATTTAAATTTTCTTTAGTTTTTTCTTTATTATTTAAAGTTATATCTCTAATCATTTCAGCATAAGCCTTTATCATGGTTAGGGGAGTTTTTAGGTCATGAGAAACATTTGCCATTAAATCGCGGCGGTATTCATCGGTTTTAGAAACTTCCTGCTCTAAATAGTTAAGGGTATTAGCTAATTCATCTATCTCTTTAATTCCAGTTGTAGTAAACTGGACATTGTAATTTCCTTCGGCTAATTTTTCGGCTTTTTTGGTCATATCACTAATTGGTTTAGCAATTCTACGCGACAAAAATAAAGCAATTATTATAGAAAATAAAATAGCTAAAAGGGTAACATAAATAAGTTGATTTTTTATTAACGAGGTTGTTGTTCCGATGTCTTCTAAAGAGGTAAACAAAAAAATATAGCCATTGCCTTTTTTTATACAATATAATAAGGAGACGCTGTTGTTGATAGGATTTAAAATCTTTTCAAAGGCTGTTTCTTCACCTGATTGTTTAAATTTTACTAATTCTTTATCAATAATTTTATTGCGACCTAAAAGACATGAGGAAATTTTATTATTGTAATAATATTGATTACCATAATAATCCATATATTCTAAACAAATATTGTTATCTAAAGTTATATCATCCATTGATTCGATTATATTCGTACTTTCAATGTTGATAATTTTATCAACTAATTCATTCATATAGTTAATTTGATATTTTTCGTAATATATTTTAAAGAAGACGATTTGCACAAGCCATAATAACAGAAGAATGGAGATAGAAAAAACGATTAAATATTCCAGAGTTTTAAAGTGCAGAGAGTTTCTTAATTCTCTAATTTTAATTTTGGTATTCAAATTTATATCCTATCGCTCTTACCGTTACAATGAATTTACGGTATTTTCCAAGACTGTTACGCAATGTTTTTATGTGAGTATCAATGGTGCGGTCATCGCCAAAAAAATCATATCCCCATATATTGGTTAATAATTGCTCTCTGGATAAAGCAATATTTTTATTGGTAACTAAATACTTCAAAAGGTCATATTCTTTGGGAGTTAAGTTGATTTTTTTGTCATCTACCCTTACTTCATGAGCTAAATCGTTAATTGTTAAGCCTTCAAATTTGTAGGTATAGGTATCAGTCGTATTTCTTTTTAAGATGGCTTTAACACGAGCTACTAATTCTTTAGGGCTAAATGGTTTGGTCACATAATCGTCTATCCCTAAATCAAAACCAATTAGTTTATCATATTCTTCGCTTCTAGCAGAAAGCATTATAAAGGGAACATCTTTGGTTTTTTTGATTTCTTTACAAGCTTGATACCCATCCATCTTTGGCATCATTATATCCATAATTATTAGATTATAATCATTATTTTTGGCTTTTTCGATAGCTTCTTGGCCATCACCTGCTTCATCTACGGTATAATTTTCCATCATTAAATACTCTTTGATAACATTTCTTATTAGTTCTTCATCATCTACTACTAAAATTTTCATAGATATCACTTCCTTACTTTTATATGGTGTAATTTTTTTCTAAAATTACACTTTTTTATAGTTTTTGTAATTTTATATTTCATAGTTTTGTTGTTCTTTTGATTTTACTTTTTTAATAAATCACAGTTATTTTGTTTACAAAAGACTTTAATTATTGATTGATTTAAGGAGCAAGTTAGATTTTAATGTTTTTCTTAAATCGCTGTTATTTTATTATAGTTTTGTGAAGAATAAATGAAAAAAAGAACTTTAGAAGTTGGCGACATTATGATAAATATCAGTAACATCATCAATATCATCTAAAAGATTATAAAGTCTTTCAAATAACATTTTATCTTCTTCATTAAGTTCTACTTCTTCTTTAGCATACCAGCCAATTTCATCTAATTCATAATCAACATTAGGAACTATACTTTCAATAACATCTTTTAGTTTATGTTGGTCACTTGGATTTACAGAGATAGTCATTACTCCATCTTCGTAAGTTTCTTCAATTGGTTCAACACCAGCGTCTAAAAGAGCCATTAAAATATCTTCTTCTTTATCAGTGTGAAATGAAATAACATTTAGGTAATCATAATTATAAGATACAGAATTATTAACTCCTAAACTTTTATGAACTTTATTAAATGCTGCTCTTACTTCGCCAACGGTACGATTAACATTATCAGTTAGTGTTTTAATTATTAAAGTTGAAGCCCCTGGTCCAAAACCTTCATACATTACTGTTTGGTAATCTTCTTGTCCTGCTCCTTTGGCTTTATCAATTGCTCTTTTAATGATGTCGTTTGGTACTTCCTGTTTCTTAGCTTTTTCTACTAATCTTTTAAGTTTAATATTAGTGTCGATATCAGGATTGCCTTTGGCTGCTAAGTATAACTCTTTAGCAAAGTTAGTATAAATTTTACCACGAGCGGCTCCGGTTTTTTGGATACTGGCTTTTCTTACTTCATATGCTCTTCCCATAAATATTCTCCTTTTCTTTTTTTGTACTTTTCTTATTATATTATAGCCCTAGAAAATTCGCAACTTTTTTAGAAAGTTAAAGATAAGATTTTTCGTTTTCATATTGGTTAAATGCTCATTTTGAATCTTTTTCAAGGTTACTGCAACGCTATAAACATGATATGGGCTAATTTTATAGTAATCCATTGTATATTCTAAGGCTTTAATAATGGCTTCTTTATCGCTTTTGACTTTAAAAAAGTTCCGCATTCTGGTAAGATAGCGTTTTGAAATTTTTCGCGTTAAAAATTTTATTATAAATTCCGGCGTTTTTTTGAAAGTATAACGATAACCATCATATTTTTTTAGCACTCGCAAGGTATCATAATATCCTAGAAGTATGTTCTCTCTTATTTTGTTTTGGTTTAGTTCCAAAATGTTACATATGTTTTTAGAGGGGCGAATAGTTATTACTTTACTTTTCTTTTTAGATACATTGCGGTTACGACCTATACCATTAATTCTAATTTCATAAATGACATCGTATTTTTTATCAATTAGCATTTTAATGGGACAATTATCATAAAAGCCGCCATCTATATAAATGTTATCATCTATCATTGGTGCTAATTTAAAAATTGGTAAAGAACAACTGGCTATTAAATAATCAACAAGTTTTTCAGCAGGAATTTCCTTTTTAGTTATATAAACCGGGATAAAATCATGAAGTTTTACTGTTACTAAGCCAAAGTCTTTATGATTTTTGTACAATTTTTCTTTATTAATCATTTTATCAGCTAGTGCTCTTAATTTGTCTGTTGATATTCCTCTTTGTTTTAGAGCACCTATTACTGTGGAATTTAAGCCTTTTAAGGCTTTAAGAGTTTCTTTTTTACCATTTATATAATCTGCAAACTTTTGATCAATATCCAATAATTTTTCTGGCTCAATTGTTTGCCATAGTTCTAATAGTTCTTTTGATTGACCACTGGCAAGTAAACAAGCATTGAAGGCACCAATAGAAGTACCGACAAAACCGCTTATTTTTATATGGCATTGTTTAAAAGCATAATAAGCGCCAATCTGATAACTTCCTTTTAGACCACCGCCTTCAAGAGCTAATCCTATTTTTTTCAATTCTATTTTCCTTCATTTGTTATTTTGCCAGTTGTCAAGGCAATTTTACCACTAAAAGAACCGTTTAGTAAACTAGCTTGATCATTATCAGTATAACTTAACCATACTCGGAATATGTATTGATGTGTATCCTGAGGAGAAATTGTTATTCCCGTTGTTGTTAAAGTATAGTCTTTGCCTGTTACTGCGTTTGCAAAATTTCCAGTAGCAACTTGCGTTTCACCACTGTCAGTTTTTTTAGCAAGTTCCCATTTAAAATCACTAGAAACAAAGTTATCAGATATTGTAAAATCAGTTAAATATAAAGTGTAGTCAACAGATATTGTTGAAGTGGATTTTGAAGTTATAGCAAATGATGTATAGGGTGCGCTGGCTTGGCGGTCTGAGTCATTAATTAACATCATTTTTGGCTCATTAATGTATTGACTAGTTAAAAATTCAATATCAAGGTTAGCGTTAGTTATTGTTGTATCGTTTATCTTACCATCAACAGTGATTTTTGCTAAGTAGTATGCTCTTGAAGCTGCAAAAGTTACCGTTGCTATTATTAAGGTAATTGATATGTAAAGAATAACATGTTTTACTGTTTCATTTGTATTCATAAAGACACCTCCGTACTATAATAAGTATATCTTAAATGAGTGATATTTACAATATGCAATTTTTGCGTTTCAAGAATTTTATCGGATATTTACTTATATTTTTAATGGCTTTTATATTTTTATTTGCATCTTTTTATTTTATTTGTTTACTTCATTTTAATTTTTAATATTTATGTCAGTATATTTTACAATTTATAAAGGGTAATTATAATTTACTAAAAGATAATACCAAATCATTTAGAATTTGAAATATTAAATTGTGATTATACTGAAAAAAGCAAATAATTTTTGAAGATATTTTATTTTTGTGAATGATAAATTCATCCTGTAGTAATTATAATGCTAATGATTTTTAATATAATTCCTCACTTGGATTAGCATTTAAATCAAGAGACGCAAACTCTTTTTTTAAATAAAGCGGATAAGCAGCCGCCCCAATCATGGCAGCATTGTCAGTGCAATAAAGAAGCTTAGGCACGGAAATATTAGCATTATGTTTAGCAGCTAATTTTGTTACTTCTTTACGAATATATTGATTAGCAGAAACGCCACCAGCAATTATAATATTTTTTATATTTGTTTTGTTAATAGCTAGTTCCAACTTGCGTACTAATTGATCAGTAGCAACAACTTGAAAAGAACAGGCTAAGTCTTCTTTATTTATCTCCTTATTGCGCTGCGTTTCATTATGGACTAGATTTATTATACTAGATTTCAACCCGCTAAAACTCATGTTTAAAGTATCATCGTTCATTGGAATTGGTAATTTATAATTTGGTTTACCGTTTAATGCCATTTTTTCAACATTTGGTCCCCCTGGATATTTAAGTCCTAAAACTCTGGCAACTTTATCATAGGCTTCCCCGATTGCATCATCTAAAGTTCCACCGAGAACTTTAAATTTATAATCATCTTCCATATAAACGATATCGGTATGACCACCACTTATGATTAATGCTAATAGCGGAAATTGCATATCATTTTCAAGATTATTAGCATATACATGACCAGCTAAATGATTTACAGCTATTAACGGTTTATTATAGATTAAAGATAATGTCTTTGCGGCTTCTACTCCTACAAGTAAACTTCCCATCAATCCTGGCCCATAAGTAACTGCTATTGCATCCATATCTTCTATTTTCATGTTTGCTTTTTTTAAGGTTTCATCCAAAACAATTGTTATATTTTCTGCATGCATTCGTGAGGCAATTTCAGGAACTACTCCACCATAATTTTCGTGAGTTGATATTTGAGTATTTATTACTATTGATATGACTTCTTTGCCATTTTTTACGATTGCCATACTGGTTTCGTCACAGCTTGATTCTATAGCTAAAATGTATACATCTTTCATTTTTAAATCTCCTTTATCATAAAAATTGCATCTTCAGTGCCATAATATTTTTTTATTCTTCTTACCTTTTTAAACTGTAAGTTCTGGTAAAAGTCTATGGCTACTTGATTATTTTCTCTTACTTCTAGATTCATTTTTTTTAAATTGTTATCATTAATGGCATATTTGATTAAGCTAGTGCCTATATTCCTACGGCGATATTTTTTATCGGTAATAATATCAACTATGTCGGCTTCATCAAAACTAATAGTAAGATGGATAAATCCGACAACAGCATTATTAATAATATAAACATAAATAATTTGATTATTATCATTAATAATACTGGTCAGATTATTAAAATGTGAGTAGTTTTCATTGATTTCTTCACCTAATTTATAAACACTTGGAAAATCACTAGTTATTATTTTTCTTATCATTTAGGGCCTCGATTGTTTTAATATATAAAGGATTGGCATTATAACAATCAGTTAATGTTAAATACTTATAAGTTGGAATTTTCTCAAAGTTGATTTTTTCAGCAACAATTTCATTATTTAATAAGGTTTTTGATTTAACATATGTAATCTGGCCAGTCATTTTATCATCCAAGAATTCTGCCTTGTAATAACCATTATTTTCTTGAACAGCGTAAGTTCTATTTCCAATATTATCTAAGGCTGATAATTCTAAGTAACTGACAGTATATATTGGTATATTTAAACAATATGAGATAGTTTTAGCAATCGTTATAGCAATTCTAATTCCTGTAAATGACCCTGGTCCATTGCAAACTATTAACTTGGATATTTCCTTTAACTCTATTTTTAGCTCTTTAAGAGTGTCATTTAATAATGGTAAGGCATTTTTACTAGTTTTATCGCAACCTTCCATTGTTGAAATTTTTAGTATTTTGTCATCTTTATATATAACTATTTGAATATCTTTGAAATGAGTATCTATAAATAATGTGTACATAAGCGCCTCTTTCTCTTGTGATATTATAACATTATTAAAAAAAATATGCACTAAAAAAGAAATCTAATTAATTATTATCACGAAATTTTTTCACACAAATCAAAAATTAACGCAAAAAAAAATAGGCAACTTCCTATCTTCGCATTCACTATTTTCGGCGTT
>CAKOMH010000012.1:0-30345 GCA_934096595.1 uncultured Bacilli bacterium
ATTTTATTATTCTTCCTTTTTGCTTATCATGTTCAAATACAATTCATACAATTGTCTATGTTTTTTAGCAATAACTTCTAAAATAATACCACTAATCCACATTAACATCGCCATCACTAGAAAAACAGTAGCTACAATTAAGCTCGGAAATCTTGGAACTAAACCAGTTTTAAAATATTCACTTAATACAGGTATTCCTAATATCAAAGACAGCAAGAACAACAATATAGCTACAATATCAAAGAACAATCCAGGACGATACTCTTTAAATAAAGTTGCAATTGTTTTTAGCACCTTAAATCCATCGCTATATGTATTTAATTTTGAAACGCTTCCCTCTGGTCTATCACGGTAAGTTACTGGAATCTCAACCAATTTAAAATTTTTATCAACGGCGTGGATAGTCATTTCTGTTTCAATTTCAAAGCCTTTTGATAAAACCGGAAAACCTTTAGCAAATTCATAACTAAAAGCCCTATAACCTGTCATAATATCTTTTACATTATTTTTAAATAGTTTATTAATTAAGTATCTTACTATGCGGTTTCCAAAATTGTGAAATGGACGCTTATTTTCAGTAAAATAAGTACTTGATAAACGATCACCAATTACCATGTCAGCTTTACCATTAAGAACCAAATCACACATCTCTCTGGCATTTTCTTTTGGATAAGTATCATCGCCATCAATCATTAAATAACAATCAGCGTCTATTTCCCTAAACATTGTTCTTATGACATTGCCTTTTCCTTGACGATATTCGTATCTGACAATTGCGCCAGCTTTTCTGGCGATTTCATCAGTATTATCCTTAGAGTTATTATCATAAACATAAATATCAGCTTCTGGTAATACACTTTTATAATCTTTCACTACTTTTTCTATTGTTTTTGATTCATTGTAGCACGGAATCAACACTGCTATTTTTTTATTTTTCTTTTCTTCAATTTCTTTTTTCATTTTTTACCTCACCTTTTATTTGAAATCATTTTATTTATTGCTTCAATCGTACAAATTACCATTCCTAAATTTCCTAGAAATGAAGGAATATAAAATTCTACAGTATATCTATCTATTACAGAACCGCTTAAAGCATTTGCCATCACTCCGAATAGAGATGTTAATAGTAATAACATTGAAATAAAATATATTCTTTTATAATACAAGCTTAACTTGCTACGCGAAATCATATAAACGATAAATCCACTAAGAACAGATATAGGTATTGCAATAATAACTAATTTATAAATTATATTTGTTGGGATTTTCAAATTATTTTCAATCTTGGTCAACACAGTTGGAGTAATTGACTGTTTAAAATATTTAGCATTTTCATATAACTCATCAGATAATGTAAAAGTGTTATCACCTTGTTTAAAAACTCTTCCAGCAATAATATCGTTTTCGTATGAATTTATAAAATCATAACCATCTGCTACATAATACATAACTCCTGCTTCGTCTGAACCAATATTACAAATACTACTTAAAGCACAATAATTTTTTATATAGTTAACAGTAATCAAATTTGGATATTTAATAAATGTAGATGCTATCTCAATTAAAGCCGATTTTGATGAAATATTATTATCTTTATTAGCAATGATAATATCCCTTTCTAGCACATTAATGCTATCAACAATATCAATTACGGTTATTAAGCTTTTATTTTCTGTATTTCTAATAATATCTTTTTCTTTATCAGATAATAAATTATCTTCTTCAAAGGTTTCAAAATTGTAACTATTATTTATACTATAATTGGCAATACCATTTAATAACTGTTTAGCAAAAATACTTGATGTATCTCTACCAGTATTCATGTTAACACCGTTAGAAATTAAATAATTATTCCATGACTTGTTAAAAACGACTAAAAGTAATAAGATTCCCAAGCAAGACACAAAGAAGTTAGCTACCTTATGCCAATCAAATTTTCTAATTATAGAAACAAGAAAGGCAAAGCCAAACGGTAATAGCGTACAACAAATATAGGGTTGTTTTAAATAATATGAAAATGGAACTGCTAATAAAAAGTATAATGAGCAAAAAGCTCTGTTTTTTCTTGAGTCTGTATTAAACCAAAAGTAAGAAACCATAAGAGAGAACATCATCAATGTAATTGCTACAAATTCTGTTAATAAAACATGATAATATCCCAAAATAATAGGATTAAATAGCAAAATTGCTTCAATTATTCTTATCTTAATTGTTTTATGTTTACCATTTCTAATTAGTTTATTCAGAAAAAATTGAATTGTAAAGAATAATATTGTAAAACTTAAAAATTGAGTAATCATTATTCCTTGAGTTGTTTTTCCAAACAGCGAGTTAGATAAAAATATTATAAACGGAAAGACTGGTCCTCTTACTATATCCCAACTTGCTATTGGAGCAATACCTTCAAAAATATTAACATATGAAAGATAATGGGCGCTATCCCAGGTAATAACTTCACTACAAGCAAAGAAAATTATAAACATTATTACTAAAAATAACCAATTACTTTTTACTTTTGATTTTAAATCATGTTTACCCGTAACGCCATTTTTATATGACTTAAATCCTTCTTTTATTGCACTTAATTTATTTATTTTATCAGGTTCAAATAAAATAATATTTTGAATCTGACCAAGCAATCCTCTTTTCATAAAATCGCAATAATCCGGATAAATTTCTGCATATTCGTCACATAAATACATGGTATTACGAGCCATATAGTACCTTCTAGTGGCACTATGATTGCTGCAAACGAAATTATGATTTAAAACATTGACATTCTTTATATTGCCAAGATGATGTTTTAATGTAACCTCATTTAATCTATCAATTCTATAACCCATTTTATTTAATCTTAGACCATATTCAATATCAACATCATCTATAAAATATTCTTCTTTAAATTCACCTATTTTTTGATATAAATTTAAATTCAATAAATTACCAGATGTCATAACTTCGAGTGGATTATCAATTTTTTCTGATGATTTTTCCTCTTTGACATTTATCAGATGTTTGGGACTTATAATTGCCACTTTTTCTAAATCCGATTTTACTGCGTATTTAATTAACTCAGTAAGATTATTATCTGTAAACGAACTATCTTGATCCATTGTTAATAAAAATTCATATTTTTCATCAATGGCCATTTTAGCAGCCTTATTTAGAGCATAACTAATACCTAGATTACTATAATTAGGTAAATATTTTATTTTATCATTTTTGGATAGTAATTTTTCATTATTGTGATCTGAATTATCGATAACATATAATACTTCTAATTGGTTTAAGTATGTTTCTATATTTTTTACTTCTTTTTTTGTTGGATTATACCAAACAACTACACCTGCTATTTTTTTCATATTTTAAAATCCTTATTTATTATTGTTTTTATAGTTAATTTAAACAAATAAACATTAGCCTTTATAAATTCTTTTAAAATCACTTTAAAATTATGAAGGCGATTTGATTTTCTGTAAATTTTCTCTTTATCATCTTTTGCTTTTTGTTCAGCAAATAATCTAATACTTGTATTTATTACATGATTGAAAGCATAATCACTTAAAGTATAATTTGATAATATTTCAATGTCTTTTTTTCTAATATTATCTTCTACTTTAGCATATCTTCCGCTGTCTATTTCATCTAAAGCCTTTTTAAATTCAACAATTCTGTCATCGAAATCAAAATTTGCTGATGTTTCAATGGCTTTTTTCTGTAACTTTTCATAAGTTTTATCATCATTTAATAGTAATTTGATTTTTTCGGCATACTTTGTAGTGTCATTAACACCAGTTATTAAGAAACAGTTTTCATTGTCTTTACAATACTCATTGTTGCCAAAGCTGTTAGAAACAACAGGAACAACACCAGCAGCCATGGCTTCTAATGGTAACAACCCAAATCCTTCACTTAATGAAGCATCAACTAAAATATCAGATTTTTTTAATAAATCAATCATTTCTATTTTAGAAATAGGTCCATTATGAATAATGACATCGCAAGTACTATTATTGTTTATTGGAAAAGTAAAATCGCCGGCATTATTTATAACATGAATTTCAACATTGTTGCATTCAACGGTAATTAATTTTATGATATCATTTAAAAAGCAACCGCCTTTTAATACTTCTTGTCTAATATTCATAATTATTCTTTTTTTAGAATTAACTCGTTTATTATTGTTATGAAGTAAATTGTAATTAATACCATTTAAGGCAACAGCACTATCAATATTAAATAGTAATTTATATCTATCCTTCAAATAATTAGAAATTGTTAATACATAATCTGGCAATTTGAAAGAGGCTTCAACCTGCTCATACATTCGTCCTTCATTAAATAAGAATTCATATCCTTGAGAAAAATATATAACTTTAGACCCTATTTTTTTAGCTAATTTATTAGCGAAGAAGACACTATCATATATTGTAGCAATTAGATATTTAGCTTTTATTTGACGAATATCCGTAGCGGCAATTGGCTTAAATGTTTGAATTTCGTTATATTTGCCTGGATAAAGATTCAACATACCAACCTTTAAACCTAAGACATTTAAGTAATTGGTTAATTCGTTAATTACTATTACCCCACCAGTTCCTTTGCCCATTTGTGGTAAAACAAAACAATAATCATATTCCGGTCGTAAATCCTTTTCACTTATACAATCCTTAATATATTCTATAGGATCATTTTTAGAATATTCTTCCAATAACGCATAATATTTTTCTCCCCATCTATCAAAAAATATTTTACGATTTTTTTCTAATCTTTCACTTCTTTTTTTATTAGTTGTATTAAAAGACACCTCAGCTTTATGAAAAACATATGTATCTATAGCAACCTTTGCGGTAAAGCCTTTCTCCATTGCTTTAAATTGGTAATCTGTTTCATCACCATAACCCATACCATATATTTCATCTAAGCCGCCAACTGTTTCCATACATTCTCTAGAAATCATTAAACAATTGCCCACAACGGTACAAGCATCAAAATTTTGACCTTTAAACTTAGACTCTAATAAACTATCCATCATCATGTATGAGAAACCTGGATAAATTGGTAAAGTTAAATTAGCAGCGTTAGAGCATACAGGACAAATCAAACCAATTTTTGAATCATTTTCCATATGTTCCATTAACTTTCCAACGGTGTTTTTAGCAACAAAACAATCGGTATTTAAAAGCATTACATATTTTTCCTTACTTATATTTAAGCCTTTATTGACATTTTTTATGAAACCAAGATTATTTTCATTGTGGATTACTTCTACCGTATTTCCATATTTAACTTGTAGATTATCTAATAAATCTCTTGTAATTTCATTTGAACAATCATCTAATAAATAAATTTTTCCTAATAAACTTTCATCAGTGTTATTGATAAGAGCAAATACACAAAAATCAACATATTCCGGTGCATTGTACACTGGTATAATAACATCGCACTTCTTTTTCATAACTATAACTCCTCTGCAAATCTTTTCTCTAACTTTTTAAATATAAAATAGCAAATAACTAATAACAAAATTGATACACCAAATACTATCATTAAATTTCCAATCTTTGGTATTGCATGAACATAAAATATATCTCGGTATGCATTAATTAAATGGGCCATGGGATTTAATCTAAATAACCATATTAAATTAGTTCCAGCAAACATTTCATATGAATATAACACCGGTGTAGCGTAAAATAACATATTCAAAATAAATACAACAATATACTCTATATCTCTAATATAAACATTCAAAGCACTTATCAAAAATACTAAAGCTAAGCTAAATATGTATTGGATTAAGGCTATGAATGGCAAGAAAATTAAATGCCAACTTATACCACAACCACCAAGCAGAACAAATATTAGTATAATTATGCAAGAAATAAAGAAATTAATTAATCCTGCTGTAACTGTTGAAATTGGTAAAATTTCTCTTGGAAAATAGACTTTTTTAATAAGGTTGGAATTATAAACAAATATTCCAGAACCTTGACTTATTACCGTTGTAAACCAAGTCCAAGGGATAATCCCACATATTAAGAAAACTAAATAGTTTTCTGTTTGTACTTTCATAATATAAGGAAATACAATAGCATACACAAGTACTTGTAATAACGGATTTATAAATGACCATAAGACTCCCAAAAATGATGCCTTATATTTACCTCTTATATCTTTTTTAACATTAGTTTTTAATAATTCTCGATACTGATATAATTCTTTAAATACATTCATATTCTTCACCTACCCGCAAACTTTCAAATATTCACTAATGACATCACTACATTTACCGTCCATAGCCACCCTACCTTCATTAATCCAGATAGCCCTGTTACATAACTTCTTTATAGAATCTAAGCTATGACTAACGATAACAATGGTCATATTACTTTGAGCAAGTTCTTCTAACTTAGCAAAGCATTTATCTTGGAAATGTTGATCTCCTACGGCTAAAATCTCATCAATAAGTAAAATCTCTGCATCAACATTAATAGCCACACTAAAGGCAAGACGCATATACATACCTGATGAATAAGTACGCACTGGACTATCAATAAAATCCCCTAATTCACTAAATTCGATAATACTTTCTAATCTATCATCAATTTCCTTTTTCGTAAGGCCAAAGATAGCGGCATTAAAATAAATATTTTCTCTACCTGTAAAATCTGGATGAAACCCTGCTCCTAACTCTAAAAGACTAGTTAATTTTCCATAAGTTTTTAAAGTTCCTTTATTAGGATAAATTATTTTAGTCATTAATTTAAGTAAGGTCGATTTACCACTACCATTAACGCCAATTAAAGCAACGGTTTCCCCTTTATTAATTTCAATATTAATATCTTTTAAGACTGTTCTTTCCTCGGTCTTATTCTTCCAACCTCTTACTAACCTTTCTTTTAAGGTTTGCGGCTTATCAGAATATAACTTAAAAGTCTTAGTAACATGATTAACATCAATCGCTATTTCATTCTTTTTATTTTTCATTATCATCATCCTTATAATTATTATACCAAATGAGTAATATTAAATACTTGCTACCTTTGGTATCCATCTACTATGTTACCATATATTTTCCATTTAAAAAACCTTTATTTAAGAAAAAATCAAATTAAAATTTATTGAATAGCTCAAAGTATTCTTTATATTTTACCCATAGTAAAAAGATTAGAACTTCTAATCCTAATCAATCATATATTTAATTAATAATAATACTCTAGTTAAATATCTAAAAACTTTTAAAAAGAATAATTCTAGTTTGCTAGCATGATTATAAGTTTTTTCAAAGTATTCCTGACTAGTTTTTAAAATATCATATTTTTTAATTCTTTTTAAACTCTTATCTATAGAAACCGAATGGTCATGAACAACATCAACATTATTACAAACAATAATATTTTTCTTTAATTTTTTAGTCTTTACTCCCATTATATTTTCTTCATAATATAAAAACACATTTTCATCAAAATAACCCATTTCTTCTAAATGTTTACTTGCTATCATAAAGAAACAACCCGATACAGTATCAACTTTACTAATATCTTTATAGTAATAGTTATCAGGATAATTAAGTTCCTTAGTTAAAACTTTTTTACCAAAAAAGACAATATTTTGTTTAATATCTTGCCATGGGGTTGGTATTTTAAAACCTCTATTGAGTTCATTTCCTTGAATTATAGTGGGTCCTACTATAACATTTTTAGCCCTGATATAACTATTTAAGTCTTTTATATCATTCTCACTATCTATAATGATATCACTATTGGAAATTACAATATTTAACTCTTTATATTTAGCAATTAAGTATTTGCACCCCACATTTAGAGCATAGCTATAACCTTTATTTTCTCCGCTATCTATAATAGTTATTTTTTTGTTTTTTAATCTTTGCAAGTTTTCTAATGAATCATCCGTACTTTTATTATCAACAACGACAATCTCTTTTAATATTTTATAGTTTTTAACATTATCAAGTAATCTCTTAGTTGTCTTATAATCGTTATAATTTACTATTACCATTCCTATCATAATTTTAATTCCTTGTCTTTATATCTTAATTATTTTTAATTTATTTTATTTTTTAGATATTTTCATGTTTTTTTAAATTAAGAAGTAAGCTTAATGGTTTATCTTTATTTTCTTCATAATAATTGGTATCAAAAAGACGCATTTTTACTTCTTTTTTAGTTTCTTTATCTCTACTTATAATTACATCTTTAATATCTTTAACTTTAAGCGGAACTTTAGCGGATTTAGTATTATCCTGAAGTTTATCTTTAACCACATAACTAGTTAAACTTAATGCTTCCATGCCTACTAAAGCACTACTAGTAATTTTTTCTAATTTTACAAAATTATCTAAGGGTACAACATTTAGGTTAAGAGTTTTTAAAAAATTTTCTAAGGCTAAGTAATCCGTATTTAAGAATCCCAGAAGAACAGAAGCTGCTAAAAACCACATTTTAGTTTTCCCAATTAAACTTGATTTAATATTGTTACCCTTAGAAGCACTATAAAGGCCATAACTCAAGATTCCGGCTTCAAATAACAAAGGTATCGTATAGCTTGGACTAATGCTTGCTAAAAGTAAAAAGGATATAATACCAAATAATTTATCAAACATACCATCAAGTAAGGCTCCAAAGAAACTAGATACTTCATATTTACGAGCAAGATACCCATCTATCCAATCGGTTGCCATAAATAAAACAAACCAGATAGAGGCAGGAATACTGCCATAAATAGTAAAGATGGGTACCAATAAAATACCCCCTACTCCTCTTAAAGAGGTTATCATATTTACCAAAATTTTCTTTTGCAACTTATCATCAAGATTTATTTCTTCTTTATTATCTTTAACTTTCTTTTTAAACATTTCCCAAACCACCCATTTTAATTTTTTATAACCTTACAAGCACTTTATTTTATCTTTTTAAATTATATTTTTACTAGCTAATTTTTTTAGCTAATAACTTATCTTTATCTATTCCGTTTAAATATGATTTAATATCCATTATTTTTTTACCACTTGGTTTAATTGAAGTTACATAATATATGCCATTACGACACCCAATTCCTAAAGAATCTTTAGTTACAACATTAATAGTATTAGGTTTACTTTTACCTTCCACAAAATAACCACTGATTATTTTAATTTCCTCATCATCAAAATATGTATTTGCAAGAGGCCAAGGATTTAGACCTCGCACTTTCCGATCAATTATTATTCCTTCTTGGGTAAAATCTAGGTGTTCATCACTTCTTGATATATTATATGCATATGTTGCTTTAGCATTATCTTGTTTTATTCTCTTATTAGTGCCATCAATAATACTGGGTAGAGTCTGCATTAAAAGTTCGGCCCCCATTTCCCTTAAATTATCATGAATAATACCAACATTATCTGTATCTTTAATTTCATAAGTAACGGTACTAATAATATCCCCTGTATCCATAGCTTCATCCATATACATAATAGTAACCCCTGTTTTTTTATAACCATCAATTATCGCATGATGCAAAGGAGCTCCCCCTCTAAGATAAGGAAGTAAAGAAGCATGAACATTAATACATCCTAATCTTGGTAAGTCTAAAAGGACTTTAGGAATTATCTGACCATAAGCACAAGTTATAATAATATCTGGTTTAACTGCAACAATAGGTTCATAATCATTTTTTATTTTGCTTGGTTGAAAAACGGGTATATTATTTTCTAAAGCCACTTTTTTTATTGGCGTTGGCGTAAGTATTTTATGACGGCCAATCTCTTTATCAGGTTGGGTTACAACTAAACACACCTTCGTCTTTTCTATTAATTTTTCTAAAACAGGAACCGCAAAATCAGGAGTTCCCATAAATACAACGCGTAAATCTTTCACATAATCACCATACTCATTATAGGAAAAGAAAACAAAAAAAACAACTAATTATCTTTAATTTAAGTAAAAAACTTGCATTTAGTCTATTCTTAAATTGCTATTAGTTGATTATTCATAAATTTCATTTAAATTATATATACGGTTAGTATCAATACTTACTTGTTGGTACAAATGATTAGTCATTATTCTTTTATACTCTTTTAAGACTAGGGGCTTTAACCCTTGTAAGAAAAGGTCAATATCCGAGTTATTTATTTTTACTTGAAATGGTTGCATATTTATAACCTCACCAGTCTTATCATAAACATTAACCGGATTATAAAAATCAAACAAATAATAATTATTATCCATCATAATGATATTAAAACTATAAAAATCGTTAATACTTTTTCTTTTAAAAGAACCTATCAATAAAATGGCATCATACCCTAAGAATGTTAAGATATTTTGGGCAAACAGGCTATATTCTAAAGAAGTTGCCACATTAGCATTTTTTAGATTTTCAATATCACTTAAGTAAATTCTACTATCACTTTCTATTTTTAAAATATCTTCTCTTCTTTTTAATCTACTAGTTTTCCTGCCAAAGTAATTTTCCAAAAACAAAGGAATAGCTAAGATAGCCTCGTTATTATTATATATTTTATTTTCTTGTAAATATTTAAAGAATTCATAAAGATAATTAGTATTTCTTATTTTATAGTAATCATTTTCTAAGTTATATCTTATTTTAATATTACTAGTAATAAAGCCATAATATGGCAAGGAGTATTTAGTAGGAGTTAGGAGTCCTAAAGACTTATTTAATTTATAAAAGTTTTGATAATACTTAACTTTACTATTTATATATTTTAAAATGTCATCATCTTTTATTTTAGAAAGATAATCTAAAAAGCTTTTACCCTGCATACTACTACATCCCTAACCATTGTTGTCTTTAAGTATTGTAGCATGATAAGTTTAAAAAGGAAAGAAAAAACCTATTAGATTTTACTCTAATAAGTTTTTTAGAAAAGTAACATGTCTGTCAAACATATTAACTTTGTTGTGGATTTCCTAATATATAACTCATATTGACAGATAAAAGTCATATATTTTTATCAATATTCCACATATGCAGCATATACTTAATAGATTGATAAATGAGTTTAGTACTGTTAAACCATCAAAGGGTTTTAAAAAAATCATTAAATAAATATAACATTTATTATTAATAAAGTAAGAATCTTTCTTACTAATAACAGCAGTACTTTCTCTACTATTAAGTGATTTAATCATACCATCCTTTTTACTATTTGTAAAGTACTTTTTTAAAATTCTCACAAAATATTTTTGGGCCATTATTTCTCTGGATATTAAATAATATTTAAAATATCTTCGTAGTCACTTATCATTTTCATTAAGTATTCTTTTTTATTTAAGTTTTCAACTAAATTAGTGGGAATTGTTTCATAACCATAATAGATGGCTGCTACACTTGAACATAGCCCGCCAAGCATCGAAGCTTGTCCGCCTAGATTTACAGAACCAATTAGGGCTTGACTAAAGGAATTAGAATTTATAAAGCAATAAAAGAAGGCTTCTAAAGTATCAACAACATAATTATTTGAATTAATCATTTCAAGTGGTAAGTTATAAACATTATCTTTTAGGAGATGTTCAAATTCTTTTATTGTTTCGGGTTTAAAATACATCGTATAATCAAGATTCTTTAACATACTAAAGCTTGCTAGTTTATCAGTTCCTCTAAGTAAGAAAATAATATATTTAGTAAAAATATAAGCCGCCATAGCAGGGATTTCACTACGATGGGTTATAAAGGTTACATTTTTCACTACCGAATGAATAGTATAATCACGAGCTTTAGTACAATAAAGATAAAAGGCAATTGGTAATAAACGGGGTAAAAATTCATTACCACAATCGCTATAACCAGTACCTCCTAATTTGGTCGCATCACTTTTTTCTTCAAAATATTTATTTAGCGCATGTTTACTAGTAAAATCAATATCTAAAACACTTGCCGTGGCCGTATATTTAGCCGTCTTATACCAAAGAAGCAAATTATCAGCAATGGAATTATAATCAATTCTGGTTTTAGTAATTATAGAATCCATAGTTGCTAACAAATTAGAAGTACCACTACTCCAAGTGCCAATGGGAACATCATAATTTTCACATTTTAGCATTTTAGTTACAGGTTTATTTATCAACTTTTCTTTAGCTATATAATTAAGGGGTAAACCAAAGGCTTCACCAATAGCAAAACCTAATACACAAGCATTTATTTTCGAGTTCATTATTATCAGTCTTTCTGTAGTTTTAAATAAGCCCCAATTGAGGCTTATTTATATTGTCCGAATATATTTTTTTTGAAAGGTATTACTTCTCTTACCTCTATTCTTTCGTTATTTAAAACTTTCTTGCCATTAAGTTCCAATAACTCTTCGACATAGTCTTCTTTAACTATTTTTTTTAGCATTTTCTTTAATTTAGGGATATCCTCATAGAAAGTATCACGACTATGATGAATATCACTAGCTATAAAGCTTACGGCCTCATGTTTAAGTAAAGTTATAAGCGTGTTCTTTGCTTCTTTTCCATAACGACCAAATAAAGAACCAATATTACTTTGAAAAACAGCTCCCGCTTCCTGCCACTCTTCGACTATTTGGGGATTTTCTTTAACAATTCGGTAGCGTTCAGGATGCGCAATAACTGGAATATACCCCACACTTTGTAAATCAAACAGTGTCTTTTTAATGTTTTTATATTCATTATTCATGGGTAATTCAAAGAGTACATACCTGCTATCATTTAATGACGCTATTTTCTTTTTCTTAAGTAAACTTACCATCTCAATATCAACAAATATTTCATTGCCAAGATGTAAATTGATACTTAAATTTTCAGCTTCTACTCTTTTCTTTAAATCAGCTAATAGCTTTTTATTAGCGCTTTTTTCTTTATTATAACTACTGCCTAATATGAAATGAGGAGTAACAATGATATCAGTTACTCCATTAGAAACGGCTTGTTTAATTATAGCAATTGATTCTTCTAAGGATTTAGAGCCATCATCAATATTAGGTAGGATATGACTATGTAAATCAATCATATTTCTACTACTCCTAACTAGTCTTAACTATAATATTTACTATAGTAATGATCTTTTGAAGATGGGAACTTGTTTAAAATTACTCCCGCTATTTTATCCTTAAATTTTTCTAAAGCTTTATTGGTATTGGCTAAGAATTCTACTGGTGTTACTTTATACGCTGATACGATAACGATCTTATCAACTAAGTCAGCCATAATAATAGAATCTGTTAAGCCGCCAACTGGTACACCATCATAAATTACTAAGTCAAACTTTTGTTTTAATGTCTTAGCTAATTGTTTATTTTTAGCTGATGCTAAAAGTTCACTTGGATTTGGTGGCACAATACCCATTGGTAAAACATAAATATTTTCATATCTAGTTTTCTTAATATATTTTTTATAATTTTTGTCTACATCATCTAAAAGTAGATTTGATAAACCTTGTTCATTATCAATATTAAAGATTTTATGTTGTCTACCACGGCGTAGATCGCAATCAACAATTAACACTTTAACACCGGTTTGAGCAAAAGCAACAGCCAGATTCGCACTAACGAAGGATTTGCCCTCACCACTCATTGAACTCGTCATCAATATTGATTTTACGGGTTCATCAATTGAAGAGAACAAAAGGTTAGTACGAATAGTTTTAATAGCTTCGGCTACTCCACTTTTAGGATTATTAGCAACTATAAGTTCATTATTCATTTTCTTTTTCCTTTCTTCTCTTTTGGTACATATTTAAGTGGAACAACTCCTAATGTTGGTAGTCCAATCTTACTTTCAATTTCTTCAACACTCTTAATAGTTGTATCGAAATAGAACATAATAAATATGACAGCACACGCAAGTACAACACCAACTAGTAAAGCTAAAACCGTAGTTTTAAGTAAACTAATGTTATAAGGATTACTTGCTACTTCAGCATAATCAACTATAGCCACATTTTTAATGCTATAGTATCTAGCTACATCATTAGAAAATACTCTTGCTATTTCATTAGCAACATCTCTAGCATTTTCAGCATTTTCGCTATTAACAGAAATACGAATAATCTCTGTATCATCTTCTGTGGTAACATTTACCACCTTTTTTAATTGTTCAGCTGATGTGTTTAAGTCTAGGTTATTAATTACTTGATTTAAAATACTATGTGATTTCATAATTACTCGATAGTTAGATATTAAGTTTTTATTTAAAGTAATATCACTTTGCGTAATTGATTGATTAGTATTAGATTCGTTATTAGTAGTTAATACCATTGTTGTATATGAATTATACATCGGTGTTTTTAAAAATACGGTGTAAGATGCTCCTACTACAACAAAAACTAGGCCCGTAATGGCAATTATAAACCATTTACTCACAAAATAGTCAAACAATTCTTTTAAATTAATCTCTTCCATATATTCCCTCTTAACTCTCATTATTATATAATAAGTTATACTTTATGGCAAGCAAAAAACACAACATTTTATCAAGAATAGTAAGTAAGTTTTCTTTTATTTCTTATTTAGTTTTTCTTGATTTTTATTGTGTTTTTTAACATTTTATCTTCTAATTTTTGGGCCTCGGCACTACATTTTAACATGCACCATAGCATGAAAACGATTAGACCTATTAATATTATCAATAACATATACTCTCCTTAAAGTTATTATAACAAACCCAAACATTTTTATAACTAATTATCGTCCGCCAATTTCCGACATTTTTCGACATTTATTAAAATAAATACTATAAAGAGTGATACCAACTAAAGAACCAGTTCCATCTATAAAGGTATCTAATACTTTAGCCGTTCTTTCGGGAATAAACATTTGATGAACTTCATCACTAACCGCATAAAGATAGCAAATAAGTAAACTAATTATTAATACTCTTTTATTTATTTTTGTATAATCACTTAATAATTGTAATACTAAAATACCAAGAATTAAGTATTCCGTAAAATGAGCCATCTTCCGAACTATAAAGGTACTATCTTCTATTCTTTGTTTTACTTCTTCTCTCGGAATATCTTTATTTGTAACACTCGTAGTAACATTTACAACCATACTTGTTACAACATCACTAGTCTTAGTAGATTTAGGACCACTTTGACTAGAAAAGGTAAATATTATAACCATCCAAATAATAACTAAAATAGTATGAAATATCTTTTTATTTTGTCTTAACGCTTTAAAAGTACCTGTAGTTATAAAGACTATAAGAAGTCCTAAGATAAAGGATACTACTCCCGTTACCGTCATACATTTTAAAACGCTATTAATAAATTCTTTTAAGACATTACTAATTGAGGTGTTATAGAAGAAAATATCATTTATACTAATGGTATATCTAACATATAATACTAAACCAATTAGAATAACAAAGTTAGTAAATAAAGAGGCAATAATATTACGATCTTTAAAGAAATAACGATTTATTAAATAGGTAATTACTGAGGTAATTAAACTTATTACTAAGACTATTTTGGTTAATTTATACGCCTTATTAAATAGCGGTCTTACCTTTTCAAAAGTATTATTATAAGATATTTCTTCTTCATAAATATTAACTAATTTTTTGGTTAAAAGATTTACCGTATCTTTATCATCAACCCGAATATTATTATCTTTAATATAATTATTAATATTAGTCGTCAAGTTTTTTTGAAATTCTTCCGTATCAACAGTTATTTTCTTATTATTATATAGATTATCAATAGTAGTAATAATACTTGTTTTTAAAGATTTAACAGTAATAACATTGTTTAAAACTTCTTCATTTAAACCTGACTGTTCTAAATAATATGATACTTCTTCTATAGAGTTATCATATAATTCTTGATAGTAATTATGATTTTCTAGTAAATCAAGGACATAATCTTCATTAAAGACCGTAAGAATGAGAATAAGACCCAAACTTAGAAGGAAGAAACTAATACTTTGAATAAATTTCATGGTATAACTTAAAAATATTTTCATAGGTCTTTCCCTTCTATTTTTTTAGCAAACACAACATATCTTTGGTAACGATACCCGACACCGTTGATTGGATAGCAAGTATATAATAAAATTCTTTCGCCCTCTTCTTCTAAAAAGGTATTAAATCTTTTATTAAGGTCTTTATCAATATAAATTCCATAATCATAAACCTCATAGGTATACTTACCATAATAAGTGTCGATATAAATTTTGGAACCATTTACTAGTTTAGGAAGAAGACCAAAATCACGCATACTATTATGGGCTGCAATGATAATAGGTAAGCCTTCCCCTGGGAAAAAGGACCCAATATAACGACCAGCCCCGTTTTTAATAATACTTAGGGAGTCGCCATTATATAGTTTAATAGTTCTATCTATATCGGGAATATTTATAGTACCAAAGTCTTCGCCATAGGCGGGAATCGGACTTAGTCTTTTTGTTTCGGAATCAATTTTAATATTGGATAAATCGCTACTTGTTGTGTTTTTAGTCTCTCTTACCGCTACTTTATTAAAGAGATTGATATAGGTAGCAATTTTCTCATTTAAGGTAAAATTAACAAGTAAGACTAAGAGGGAAGCAAAGAAAAAAGCGATTGCTAACTCTCTAACAATCACTTTCCCACTTTTTTTCAGTAAATTAAGCATTTTGTTTTTTTGCTTTTACAGCAATTGTTGCGATTCCGATAATAGCAACTACTGAAGCAATTGTAATTACTAAGTTTCCATTAGTATACTTAACATCTGTTTTAACATTTACTTTGTCATTGTAGAATGCTTTAGTAGGTTCATCTACATAACCAACGAATAATTTTCCATTATTAATGCTTACTGGAACTTTAGTGTTAGCACCAACATTATTTACTAATGCTTTTAATTCATTTTTAGTGCTTGTACTTAATTTAGATAAATCAGATACATTAGCTTTTTTAATGATTTCTACAGCTTTATCAATTTGTGCAGAAATATAGTCACAATCTGATTCACTAACATCGTTTTGCTCTAAATAACTTCTTACCGTATTGGCATTACCGTTATTTAATTGGTAAGTTACTCCGTTAATTGTGTAAGATTTTGTTAGTTTGTCTTTTAATTCATCCTTAGACATAGCATTTACACTTACTGTTGTAAGTAATACAGCTACAAATAAGAATAAGAACTTCTTCATATTTTCCATATTCATCTTCCTCTCTTCTTTTTTCATTTTACTATTAAGTTTTTTATTTTGCAAGTTTTATCAGCATTTTTTACACATTTTTTGTCAATACGACCTTTAAGTTTATATATAGTAAATTTATAAGGCTTATTTTGGTCTTTTTAGAACAGAAAGTCAAAAGTGCCATTATCATAATCTTCTAAGTTTTCAAGATAAAGATCCATGTTATCTTTAATTTCATAACACATCTCTTGATAATCACTTATTTTAACGAAACCCAATGCACTCATATATTCATAGAACTTTTTTAAAGAAGAAGACATTTCTTTAATAGATGACTTTGAAGCCCACATAGCTTTTCTAATAAACCAATCCCCTAGAAATGATCCGGTATACTGTGTGCCGTCTTTCATTTTAATAATTTCATCATAATATGTAAGATAATCGTTTAAATAGAAATCAATGTTAGATACATGCTTTCTAATGGTCTTAGCTGTAAGCTGTTTTTCTTCTAAGCTTTTTTCAAACATCTTTAGATAATCTTCATTCCTTTTCGTATTTTCTTTTAATTGGTTTTCTCTTTCATCTAATTTAGTCATAAATTTTATTCTCCATTTCTATATCTTATTTAAACTACAAATCAATTTTTTAATAATCAACTTTCAATTTATAGTATTATGTTCCTATTTTTATTTTTTATTCTTTACTAAATAACAATAAATAAAAGTAATAGCTAATATGGTAGTAATAGTTATTCCTAAGCCTTCTTTAGAATTAGTCTTTTCTTTTTCTGAATTATTATTATCTATTTTAGAAGAATCAGTTATTTTTTTAGTATTATCTTCTATATAATTAACTTTTAAATTAAAACTTTTAGTTTGATTATCTGTAGTATTAAGAACTAATTTATAAGTTGCAGTTTCCTCTATTGTATCAGAGTTTCCTACTATCTCATTATCATTTTTATATATTTTTAATGACATATCTTTAGTATTTTCTAAATTAAAATTTAATTTTTTATCTTTTACAGTAATATTTAAATCTTCATTGTTTAAATCAAGTTCTTTGTTATTAAGACTAATTTTAGCGGTATCAAGATTAACTTTTCTAATAACATTTAGAGTATAATTTTTAGTTTTTGTTAAATGGGTTATGCTTATATTTATTTTTCTTGGCTTATTTACTTCTAAGTTATCAAGACTCCCCGTAATTTTTACAGTCGCTTCCAAATCTTTGGGAATTACTTCTAAATCAATACTTTCAGCATAAGTTGTATAAGTCATAGTATTTTTAATAGTATCTATTTTTTCATCATTTATTCTAATGTTTTCAATATCCAGATTAGCCCTTTTTTCTGTTTTCTTGCTAGCTGAAGTGCTACTATTTGAGTTTTGATTGCTTTTATTATTGTTATTATTTTTATTACTATTATTAGTATTTAAACAGGGCGGTGTTACAGGACTGCCAACTGGATAATATCCGCTTTTATGTTTTACTGCTTGGTGCCAATGACCATCTCCATGTTTACCATACATAATACCGTTACAGGTTATGATACTTCGACTTCTTAGTTTACCAGCCGTTGCATTTACGATTTGAACATTCACACTTAATAATAAAGCACTTAAGAAAACTAAGCCTTTTATTACTTTTTCTCTCTTTTTCATAATTATAAACCCTACTTCTAATTAGTTAAACTAACAATCTCATAATAGCATATTTAATTAGTTTGTAAAGGCAAAATGGTTAAATGTGACGAGTATTCACAATTATTTATTAAGTGTTCCTTTTTGGCAGCATCGATGAATACATATATCAACGATCTTTTCAATATAATCATAATACTGTTGATAAAAAACTAAGTAGAATTATGTTTTTCCTAATCTTCATCAGTTAAAATATTATTAACAAGAATTCCGACATTAGTTCCTAATTCATATTTTATTTTAGTTATGTCCTCAGTTAAATCCTTTTCTCTTTCAATAGCCTTTTTGATACCATGTTCAAATTTTGAAAAATCAATACAATTCTTTTTAAATCGACAAATTTCATTTAATCTTTTTTCAAGATACCTTTTTCCCGAATCATTTACCTTTTTATTTAAAAATAAATCAGCCTTATTTTCTTTATCAAATTCATCAAAATGCATCAATAACCATAATTCAAAGCAAGGATTACTTACATATATATTAACATTATTATCATTACAAAATTTAACAACATTATCATATTGCTCATTAGAAAAACTATCTTTATCACAATCAATTACCATATTAAGAGTGTCTCTAACTGGTGAATATGTTACATCTTGGGCCATAACATATTTTGCAAAATTTTTTATTACATCTTCATATACTTCTTCTCTAAAAAGCAACATAAATAAGTTTTCTAAATTATCATAAGGTATCCTACTATTCTCATTTTTATAAATTTGATTTATTTTCGTCAAAATGGAATCAAGATTTATTTTATTAGGATTTTCATGAGCCCAGTTAGCAAGCTTGTTTTTCAATTCTTGAACGGTTATTCCTTCAAAGCTATTAGCAATAAATGTCTGTAGTAGTTTTACAACATGAGTAGGATTACTGTAACCTTGATAAGCATAATCTCGCAAAATATTAATAACTGATACATTTTCTTTAATTATACTATCATTTAATTTTTCAAAATATTTAGGCTCAGTAGCAGCTCCTTCTGAGGCAATAAAATACTTTTTACGATAATCAAAAATGGCAGTTTCTCTTTCTTGAGCGAATGGGGCTTTAATTCTCATAATCAGTATCGATTTTAGCCACAGCGCCAAATCTTCCTTCTAGATATGCTTTATCTATTTTACGGTCAAAACGAGCAACATCTTTGAACTCTTCTAAAGAATATAACTTCGTACTTCCATCTTCTTTTTTTTCAGTAAACCAAATCTCATCTCTTCTAACCAAATCAAAATCTAAAGTTCTCAATTCATGGGTCGTAATTATTAATTGATTTTGTTTATTACTTTCTAAAAACAATTTTAATAATCCTTTAACAAGTATAGGGTGTAAGCTACTATCTAATTCATCAATTAAATACACTTTATTATCAGTTAATAATATATCTAATAGTTCTAACACTCTAATAGTGCCATCGGATTCTTCATAAGCTCCAAAAGAGTATTTACTATTATTGTGCATAAACTTTAAGCCTTTAACTTGATATTGATTATCGCTTGCTTTTTTAATTGAATATAAGTCATTTTCTATTCTTAAAGTACAACTATTGACATTTGCTTTTTTAGATAATATATCAAATTCATTAATGAAATTTGCAAAATCAACATCTGACATTCTTGATTTAATAACACTCATATCATAATCTACAGTTCTAATATCACTAATATTAATATCCATTTTGGTTAGATATTTAATAATCTCATTCTTTTTATCCACATAATCAAGTGGCATTATTTTGTGTGATGTTGGCCTTATGATTACCATTTCATTAGCAAAAAAATTATAAACATTTATAATGTCTTTAAAAAAGCTACTATTATTTTGAGACATTAATAAACGCCTTGACATTTCTAAAAGAAATAAGTCAGTATTATTACTCTTCATTTCTTTTAAACAAGTATCAAAATATTCATTTTTAGCTTTTATATCAGAATTAATTGCTTTTTTATTTAAATCTCTCTCAAAAATGATTTTTTCAGTAGATTTAGTCATATCAATTAACCATTCTGATACTAATTCTTGTTTAGAAAAATTAAGTTCAAATCCATATGAATATAATTTTTCATTTAAAGCTAATTCATATTCAAAATAAGAATTTCTATTTTCATCACCGTCTTGGCCACGATAAAATTGATTATTTATTAAGGTCCTTATTCCACCATTAAGCATGTCTTTTATAATACTAATGGCAAGAATTAAATTTGATTTGCCAGAACCATTAGGGCCAAACACCCCTGAAAACTTAAGAATCTTTTTATTATTTTTTTCATAAATATGACTTTCGTTATTTCTTACTTTACCAGCCAACATTGAAAAATGTTGTAATTCATTAAAAGATTTAAAATTACTCACTTTAAAACCTATTAACATACATATCCTCCTCTATTATAATTAAATTATATTATAATTTTTCTCTTTTGTGAAGAATATTATACCTAAAACTACGGAAAATACAACACTTTATACGATTTTTTCACATTATATGAAATATTTATCAATTTTTTTTACTAGTTGCTAGTAGGCTTTCTTTAGTGGTTATTTTCTTTTTACATATATCAACGATCTTTTCAATATAATCATCTATGTATTTTCTTTTATAAACATAAATATAAGATGGATGTTCAATAAAAGTTAGTTTACTTTTATCTATGTTATTTTTTATAAAATACTTTTCAATAAAATTAAATGTTAGTTTTCCTAAAACCAGAATTATTTTAGGATTTAAGATTTCTATTTCTATAAGTAAATTATTTATACAAGCTTGCATTTCTTTTGATGTTGGATATCTTAACTTATTATTTTCATCTAATGGTAAACACTTAACTAAATTAGTTTTATAAAATTTTAAATCTGGTAATTCATGTTCAATTAATTCAATAATTTTACCACTATTAGTATCATTACTTAGAGGAATAGAATTATTTAGATCATCAACCCTTTTAGCCGATAAACCAACCCACATAACATCACATCTATCTTCTTTATCTAATAAAGGTCTTTGATTTTGACATAAACCACATTTATTACAGTTTTCCACTTTTTCAAACGACATATTGATGTTCTCCTAATTCATTAGTTTTTATTACTAATTCTTCTATTAATTGGGTATCGCAATAACTAAAATTACCAGCCATTAGTTTTTCCATACTAGCCTATTTAAATTCTCGTTACGATGAAAACTTATCAGCTATCTTATTAAATAAATTATCATGCATTGCATTACTAAAAGAAAATACAATCAATCTTTAATCTTTAATTTAATAAATTTTTCATTAATTTCTGTAATTATATTTTCAAAGTCTTTTAAATATTCTTTCGAATTTTCAGAAGAACAAATAAAATCGCATAACTTATTTTTGTTTAACATACTGATTAACTTAAGAGCACCGTAATCATCAACTGATTTAGATTCTGAATAAAACTCAGCATAATCAGAATCTGATGGTAAATTCAAAACACTGTATTTTTCTGCTCTGATCAATTTAAAATTTCATTTAAATTATTTAAATTTTCCTTTTATTTTATACACAAAAGTAGGAACATACATTTTTATTTTATTTTTTAAAGATAAATTCTTTTCAAATTTATCATTAACATATTCATATCCATATTTTTCATAATCATTTAATATCTCTAATCGATTTTCATTTGGAACTGATGGGGCATTTAACTGACCATTATGAGCAGCAATTTTATCAAATGAACTTTCAAAAAATATCAAATCATTTTTATACTTTTTAAATAATTCTTCACCTCTATTGCTATTAATTAATAAGCAAGATACACCATTTCTAATATCAACTTGACCACCATTATTCTTCATAAATTCAGGATGTTCCAATTCTGCACCCCAATAGTCACCAATAGTAATATCACCAACCCTATTTTTAGAAGCGTATTTACATGAATAACAATTTTCACGGGAAATGCTAGACTTTAGAAAATAATCATAATATGAAGATAAGATACTTGGTAAAAATTTAATATGTTTTTTACCATTTTTATCTTTATAAAAAATTTTTGCATTATAACCAGTTCCACGAATACATTTATCTCTAAAAACAAAATTATAAATTTTACCATTTAACTTTTTTTCCAAAACGCTTATATAATCTTGAAAAATTTTTACACTTGGAGTACCATGGCAAATAATATCTATTGTATATAAGTTTCCACTTTTAATATTCTGTGTTGCTTTTTTAACAGCAGCAACTTGGCATGGGGTACCAGTAAAAAGGACATTTTTATTGTTTATTAAATCTTCTTTAATCAACGAAAATGATTCAAATATGTTGCTTTGTACATACTTTGAACCTTTTAATTTTTCTAAATCATTTAGATTATTCACTCTAATGTGTCTTGGAATTAATTTTTCTTCATATTCCATTGAACATCCATAAACAATTCCGCCATTATTTACGAAATTTTCAGCAAGAGCCCCAAATACCCCTCCAGATGATGAATTCATTAAGGAAGAAAAATTTTTATTATAGGCTAAAAAGCATTGTTGATTATACGGTTCTTCCGATACATTGTTATTATTATTTTGATATGGGCAATTAATAACGCAAACATGGCAATCAACACATTTGCTTTCGTCAATTTTTGGAAATAGAAAGCCAGTTTCATCTTCAACCATTGAAATGGCTTTTTTTGGACATTTGCTCATACATAAACCACAACCACAGCAATATTTTTTATTTTTTACGAGATTATTACTTTTCATTTAAGTTACCACCCTTTTTTAAATTTAAAATTTTTAGTATACTTTTTAACATTAATTTTAATTCTTTTTTAAAAATAAAACACATGACAATGAATTCTATAAACAGTAAAATTTGACCAATAATTGAATCTAAATATACAGTTAATGATTCAATAAATAATAATAAAAACCCAATTATAAATTCTTTTGTAAATATTTTTACTTTTACATATTTTTTCGTATCAAATATTCTATAAATAAATACTGATATATAACTTAGTGCCGTTGCAATGGCAGCACCGTTAATTCCAATTGAAGGAATTAATAAGAAATTTAGAATAACATTAATTATTGCTCCTGCTGTTCCAGAAAACAAAAAGCCTTTGCTATCTTTATGAACATTGTAGGATGATGAAAGAAACGAAGCAAGTGTCAATATAGAAAAACCAATAATTAAATAAGGTGTAAATTGCCATGATGAATAATAATCATTTGAAACATATATTTTTAAAAATGGCTTTATCATCATAATCATGCCAGAAGATATTAAAAGAATAACAGATACTAATAACGAAAATACACTTGAAGTATATTCATTTTTGTCACTACTATCTTTTTCATTAACAGCAGAATAAATCCACGCACTTGTAAATATTGATGTAATAACGGTTAACATCGATGGTAATTTATAAGATACTGCATAAATGCCATTCGCTTGAGCACCAAGAATATTGGTTACCATTACACGATCAGAAGCATTCATAATCCACCACATAAATGAATTAGGAATTAAAACTACCGAATATTTTGTCATCTCTATAAAAAGCTTTTTATCAAACGAAAAGGCAAATATTGAATCTTTGACATTTCCTTTTATTGCAGCATAAAGAGATACTACAATATTTGAAATTATATAAGCCCAAAAATATCCGTTTATTCCCATTTTAATTACCAAAAGAAAAAAAATATTTAATAATCCTATAAGTAACATATGTATAAAATTACCAATTGAATATTCAATTAACTGTTCTTTTCCTTTTAGATTACATAATAAAATTTGACTAATGCCTAAAGTTATTAAATAAAGATAAAATAGCAATGAATATTGACGATAATTATCAAATAAGTTCATAACAGGAAAGCTTAATAATCCAATTATTATTGAAAAAGCAATTATAATATTGGCAATACTCATAATTTTATTATTATTAGCATCTTTATCCATAGAAAACCTCAATACAGCCTCAGATATATTAAGTGTAATAATTGGATAAGCAACAGTGCAAACAGTATATAGCAAATCAATTATACCATATTGCTCCGTTGTTAAAATGTTAGTATATAACGGTACTAAAAAGAAAGATATTAGTTTTGTGGCTATATTGCCAATTGCTAATATTGCTGTGTTTTTTATCAAATACTTTTTACGATTTTCTTTTTTCATAACATTCACCAAATTAAATATTTTTTTTCAAATATTCTATAGAGCATTTCCTTTCTTCATTTATTTTTTTATCAGTTTCACTAAAATTCATATCTTTTTTATATAATCTTTCAATATCATCAAGATTATTTACTTGTCTACACAACTGCTTTGTCTCATTTAATAAATAATACAACTTATTTTTATTTGAATCACGAATTATTGTGCAAAATTTTGCATGCATCTTTATTGAAAATATAGTACCATGAAATGTATCTGTAATTACATAATCAGACTTTTTAAAGTATTCCAGCATTTCAAATGGCTCTACAACTAAATTATAGTCAGCAATTTTCTGGTAAAAACCTAAACTAACAATTTTTTTATTATATTTTTTAGCAAACTTTTTTATATATTTTTCTTCAAATTTAGAAAGTCTTCCAGTATATGCATACACAATAATATAATTGTTCATTTGTACTTTGTTAGTAATAACATTGTCAAAATTAGTTATTAATACTGGATCAAAATGAATAATTGCTTCTTTATTTGATAAAGATTCTACAATCTTTTTACTGTTTTCATCTCGAACTGATATTGTTTTAAATTTATTGAACATGTCACCAATTTCTTTATCTATTTTCTTTTCTCTTAATTGTTTGATAGTTGTGTGTCCAAAACTTCCAGCATATGAAATAACATTGATTTTCTCATAATTTTTTCCAAATAATTCTCTACTATAACCAACAGGCAACTGTTGCATGCAATTAAAAACTTCATCACTTCCAATTACCAAAGTATCTAAGACAGGATTATAATTCTTAGCACCTACACCAAGCATAGGCAAATAATTATCATTATACTCTTTTTTGAATTTTTCTAAGCACCTTTTTTTATTATAAAAAGTCACAAAATTTAAATTATTTTTTATTTTTTTTAATAACAATTTTTTTTCCTCTTCAACTAAACTTCTTTCTATATTGAAATCAACAAATTCAACACTATTTCCAAGCCCTTCGATTATTTTTTTTAGACCATAGGCTTGCAAAAAAGACCCATAATTAACAACTCTATGCATTGTCATTATTCCAACTTTCTTCATTATTAAACCTTCCTTCTATTTTTTTTATTATTTTTTATTAAAATACTTAAATTATCTGAGAGCAATATTAAACCACAAATAGCAACACTTATCTCAGAATTTTCTGTAGCATAAATAGAAAAAATTTTCTTGAACTATAATTTTAAATATTTCATCATTCTTAACATATTTATTATAAGTAATTTACTATTATTGCTGGAACTACATCAATAATATTCATAATCTTGATTAATTATTAATCTAAACATTTATCTAAATATTTTTCAATAGTAATCATAAAAAAATACTAACCAATTATTTAAATTGCTATTAATAGTATCATGTTTTTTGTTAAAGATTCTTATATATTTTTGAAAAAATTATAGCAGCATTTTTTCCTAGCAATGTAAAAAACATTTTCAAAAATTTCAAATTTAATGGGAGCATATAACTTTTAACTTGATGTATGCTATCATATACATCTGATATCAGATTATCATCTTTTTCAACATCATGTGCTGTGCATAATTTTGAATAAATTTTAATTATACTCTTAAAATAATTACTTTCTAATTTTTTTGAAGTTTTTTCATCAAGATTACAATTTTCACAAAATTTGTAAAACTCATTTTCTATTTTATAAACATCTTTATAAAGTTTAACACTTTTGCTGCCCATTATGCTATTACCTCTAACAAAATAATTATATATATTTCTATCATAATATAAAATTTTTGAAGAAATTGATAAAAATTTATAAAATGTTGCAAAATCTTCAGCATACATTCCAATAGGAAATCCAATTTGTTTTGCAATACTTATTTTATATATTTTACTTGTTGCTTCATACCTTATATGTTTTCTAAAAATATTATCCTTAATAGCACCTGAAACATCAAATTCACTAATATTTTTTGTATCATCAATGCAATAAAAACCGCTATCTAAAGTATCCTCATTTGAATCAACTTTTCGAAGATTATAGCAAATTAAATCAGGTGATCTTTTTTCTATTATATCCACTAACTCCTCGCAAGCAGTTTCTATAATAGTATCATCACTATCAATAAACATGACATAATCGCCGGTTGCAATCTTTAAACCAGCATTTCTAGCAGCGGATAACCCAGCATTTTTTTGATGAATAACTTTTATAAATTTATTTTTAGATGCATATTCATCACAAATTTTACCACAATTATCTGGTGATCCATCATCAACCAATATTAATTCAATGTTTTTATAAGTTTGTGATAATATTGAATCTAAACATTTTTTTAAATATTTTTCAACATTATAAATTGGTACAATAATACTTATCTTAATCATAATATTTATTTAATTGTTAAACAATTATTCTCCCTTCTAACTTTTATTAAAAATTGATGAATATGGAACAACTCCTTCTCCACCAAGTAAAAATATTTGATAATACATTGGTACAAAAAAAATCAAAAATAATAGACACTTTAAAACTAATCTTTTTTTAGAACTAGTTTCACTATAAATAATTTTTGGAACTAATAATACTTGAAATACTGTGAAATACCTAATAATTCTATTAAATAATGGAACCCATCCAAGCAAAAGCATCAAGCAAATACATATATAATTAATTGTATTTAATACCATATATTCTTCACTAGTAGAATTTTTATCTTCATATAAAATAGATAAAATGAATAAAACGATATTTACTAAAATAACTGTGTTCGATATTCCATGAGTATATCGTGAGCCTATATACCAAGAATATTTAGTTGACATTATAATTTTTAGTAATACCTTTGACAAAAAAGGCTGACATAAAATTAAGATTGATATGATTACCAATTTTGTTTTTTTCTTAGGCTTGATTTTTAAAAACAAAGGAAATAATAAACAAATAATTGCAGAGTAGTGCAGTGTACACGCTATTAAATTCCACATATAGTATTTTTTATATTCTTTACTTTTTAAAAATTTAAAGGCAAAAAATATAATTGAAATAGCTAAAGATTGCCTAACCATATTCATAGAATAAAAATATGCTTGACTCAAAAATAGCATTAAAGTCCCCCATGGTCTTTCTTTTTCATTAAGATTATTTAAAATGCCTTTATACATGAAATATATAAAAATAAATGATGTAATAAAAATTAGCATTTCAAATCTTCCAAATAATTTATAAACAATGATATTTAAAAGGTTAAAGCCAACTTCATCAAAATATCGCGTTCCATGACCTATAAAATTAAAATATGGATAATATGTATAAAAATAATCTGTACCTATACCATATCTTAATCCCATAGGCAAAAGTAAAATTAAAAATATAAAAATATTAATTATAAATTTGCAAAAATTAGTGAATTTAGTATCTTTACAATAAACTTTGTTTAAAACTCCTGAAAGGAAAAAAGCAGCCATCATTATTAAAAAATAAATATACATTTAATCACCTATTTTTTCTTTTGACCTTGTTTAATAATTTTCTGAGGAATTAGACCGGCAATCAATGGCTTTACTATATAAGGAACAGATTTTAATTTATTTATACCTAGTTCTTTAAATCCATTCTTTCTTACCCACATCTCATTAAATCTATATTTATACTTTTTCTTTTTAGCGCACCTAGAATCTTCTCTATAATTAAATAATGGTTCTTGAAAATTATACATTTTCACGCCTCTTGCAAACATTCTCATAAAACAATCATAATCTTCTACTCTTAATGTTTCTGGTAAATCCCTATATCCATTAACTATATCATATGCACTTCTGCGTGCCATAATTGTTGGATGAGGAACAGCTACTCTATATAAAAAATCTTCTTTTTTTACAATTTCTGGATATTTTCTAAATCCCCAAATTCCTCTTTCTTTATCAAAGAGATTCATATTTGATCCAACTAATCCATATTCACTATGTTTATCTAAAAATTCAACCTGTTTTTCAAAACGATCCAAGTGTGATTCATCATCATCGTCCATTCTAGCAATATATTCGCCGGTAGCAACTTCTAAACAATGATTAAGGGTATAAGCTAGTCCCTTATTACAATCGTTTTTAATAAATTTAACTCTTTTATCTCCATCACATATTTCTTTAGCCCATTTAATGCAATCATTAGACGAACCATCATCACATATTATTAATTCAAAATCTTTAAATGTTTGATTTAATATGGATTTTAATGAGGTGGATAGCATCTCTTTACTTGGTGTATTATACATTCCCATGATAACTGATATTTTAGCCATAAATCAATTCACTCTACTTTCTTAAAATTTTTTTAGCAAAACTTTTAACACTACTATATACTCCAGTAACAGCCAATGTTTTTCTAACAAAAGAATTTATTTTTGTTTTAAAATTAGTAGGATAATATTTTTCAAACACATTATCGGCATTTATATTTTCAAAAAATTCTTTTCTTTTGCTATTGTAATTAACACTATTAGTCATTTCTTTAACTTTTTTGGTTGCAATATTTATATCAAGTTCTTTTAATCTAACATTATCTAAATTTTCTAATAATTTTTGACCCTTTTCTGATTGAACTAATACCCTCGTTGTACCTTTATCATCATCAAAAGACTTATCTATTTCGTTTATATTAAAGCAATCCCAAATGGTTAAATCGCTTACTCTCTTCATAGTTTTAAAATGACAATTATAACAAGACGGTCTTACTGAGACATCACTGAAAAATGCTCTCAAATACGGATCGGTATCTATCCCTTGACTGTATATTCCATTATCAGTTTCAATAGTCATCATTGAATACTTATAACCATATTTATTTTTATCTCTAAAATTAATGTTTAATATCTTGTTTGCATTCATTTTTTTTAAAATATATCTTTTATATTTTTCAAACACTAAAGGAGATGGAACAGAATGACACATTATATCAACAAGTATCAAATTTTCATAGTCTTTCCTTAAATATGCTCTTAACCCTCCAACTTGACATGGAGTACCACTGTAACAAACCAATTTACCATTATCTAAATATTGTTTTATTTCTTTAAAGCAATTATTTTGATTACTTTGAACATACTTAGACTTTCTAAACTTACTTAGTTCATCAGTACTCTCAACGCTAATATGATTTACAACAAAATTATCATCAAAAAATGCACCATAAACAATTCCATTATTTTTAATTGTAAACTCACCAATAGCAGTGAAAATACCCCCAGAAGTCGAGTCTTTTCTTATTTCTTCATTACTATTTTGAAATAAATAAGCCCTGGGTTTAAATTCATTTAATTTAGCTTTATTTAATATTGGACATACTTTCTTACACATTCCACAATTAACACATTTTTC
>CAKOMH010000013.1:0-30069 GCA_934096595.1 uncultured Bacilli bacterium
TATTATAACAAAAATATATAAAAAAAGTAAGGCTAGTAAGCTCAAAATTGGAATATATGAGCTGCCTTACGAGTTAATTATACACCATTTTAGTGCCAAAGAAAAGACCGCTGACAAAATTTACTTTGTCAACAGTCTGAGACTTATCAAATTTGATAAGTCTTTTAGTGATTATAGATACTATCTAAAGTAAATAAAGATAAATAAGGCTACAACTACACAGTAAATAGAAAATTTCCATAGTTTACCATTTTGAACAATTTTAGATAACCATTGGTAAGTAAAGTAAGTTACAATCCCTGCGGCAACCATACCTAAGAAGTAACCTAATAATAAATTACTAGCAATGCCACTCTTTAAGACATCAATACTACTTAAACCAAAAGAAGCCACAGAAACAGGAAAATATAACATGAAAGTATATTTTAGAGAAGATTCTCTATTTAAACCACAAAGTAAGCACCCAACTAGCACCATGCCACTACGAGACAATCCCGGAAGTAAGGCACACATTTGAAATAAACCAATGATAATAGCATCTTTATAAGTTATTTCATTATCTTTTTTCTTACCCTTACTATTTTTTACGATGAATAATGCTAAGGCTGTAATTAGAAGAGCAAAACCTACTTCTTTAACACTAGCAATTGCCTCAATCTTATCTTTAAATATTAAACCAATGATACCAACTGGAATAGATCCCACCACAATTAGCATACAATACTTAAAGTCTTCATAGTATTTCTTTTTTTCTTTTTTATCAGCAAATAAATATTTAAAGAAGTTAGTTACTAGTCTAACGATATCTTTCCAGAAGATAATTAAAATCGCAATAAATGAACCAAAATTAACCATAACTTCAAAGTTTAAATCATTAAACATATTAGTATTAAATAATTCTCTAAATATTAATAAATGCCCACTACTAGAAATAGGAAGAGGCTCTGTTAAACCTTGAATAATACCTAAGATCACATACTTAATTAATTCCATCAAAATCACCTAGTTAATTATATAATATTTTTTCTAAAATAGAAATATATTTTATTATGAATATAATATTTATTAAATTAATTAGTACTCTTTTTATAAGTAATTACTTAGTATTTGCTTTTTTAAACCTTAATATGTTAGTAATAGGTTATACTTTTATAGAATATTTAAAGTATATTATTTTTAATATCTGGTTTATTTTATTTTTATTAGGTTTATATCCTTTACTAAAGAGAAAATAATTCTAGTAAATAGAATAAATTATGATAAAATAAATCTAAGGAGAGATTGTTTTATGAAGAAATTTATTTTATGTTTAGGATTACTTTTAATAGTTAGTGGATGTAGTTGGGATAGAATTGTAGATGAACCAAGTAAAACTGATGATATAGCCTACTTAGAAGTTACTAAGACTAGTGATAATAAAACTATTTATACAGAAACAAATGATATTAATTATAAAGAAAATAAGAAAAATTTAATTAATGAGTTAAAGAATGGTACTGTATCAATTGAAGATGTAATAAAAGAAATAGCATTTCTTGATGGTTTAAATGATGGCGGTACGGAGATTTATTTAGATGATAGTAAAGTGTTTGATAAGAAGATTTATATTTATAAATGCCATAGTATTATGACTAATAAAGATGGTCAAGTAATAGATACTTATAATGAAGATTATTATATTACTTTAGGTATTAGGTCTAATGGCATATGTAGGCAAAAAGATTAGAAAGAAATTTTTTTTAGATGAGTATTAATGAATTTGTAGAAAAAATAAGTCGAAAATATGGTTATTCCTTAGAACTAAAAGGTTATTTAATGAGTTTTACTCCAGTTTTGATCTAAATTGTTGAAAGATTAAAAAAATACCTAACCTTTTAGAGGTAATTAAAACTTCCCAGTTTACTGGTAATAACGAATGGATAGATTTTCTAGGACCTGAGCAAGCCCAGTTTTTAGCGACTAATATGGAAAAAGTTTATTTACCTTTTGTGAGTGACTTATCGAATGAAAAAAAGTTTATAAAACTGCGTGATGATATGGATAAGGCTGCTGATAATTTAGTTCAATTTGTGGAAAACTATGAACCAACTATTAAAAAATAAGGCTTTTTAAAGAAATATGATAGGATTTTTAATGTTAGCTAACTAGCAAAATTCTTGCTTACCCTAAATTTGTATGCTATAATTTGTTAAGGTAGGAGGATATTAAATGGAAAAGAATAGAAATGCTCAAGTTATCGCTATAGTGGCTTTAGTAGTAGCCGTATTAGGTTTATCAGTTGGTTTTGCCTCATTTTCAAATGTTTTAAACATCCAAGCCAGTGCTAATGTAAAACCAGATAATGATACAATGAATGTTGATTTTTCAAGTTCAATCGATAGTGTTACTGTTGCGGAAATTACCCCCACAGCCACTCCTAATAGCATCGTAACTACTAATGCTACTATTGATAACAGTGCAGATCCCACAATTTCTAATTTAAGTGCAACATTTACCGAACCAGGGCAATCAGTTGTATACAAGTTTTATGCTTACAATGCTGGCGAATTAAATGCTTATCTAAAAAGTATCGTTTATGCCAACGCTGCTGGTAGCAATGCCACTAAAGTTTGTACGGCGAAAGAAGGTACTACTGATGCGCTAGTTCAAAAAGCTTGCGAAAACATTTTAGTAAAAGTAAAAGTTGGCAATGAATTAGAAACCGCTACTGGCAAAGCATCTATTACTGGTCATAGTCTGGCTAAAAAAACTGGCGAGATGATTACCGTAACTTTAGAATATGCTGCCGGAGCCGAAAGAACTGATGGCGATTTTAGTGTTGCTTTTGGAAACATCACTTTAAATTACAGTTCGGCTGATTAAAATTAATCTCTTCAAGACAGGAGATGCAAAATGAAAAAAAGTTATATTAAAATAATATTATTTATCTTTATTCTAAGTCTAATGTTAATTTTAAATATATTAAAATTTAAATTATTAGGACTTATCGAATTAAGCATAATACTCTTATTATCTTTAGGTATTTTCTATCTATTATTAGGTTTTGAAAAAGATAGACATCGTTATACTAAAGATATTATCTTAGAGATAATTATTATTTTAATAGCTTTTTTTCTTATCTATTACTTATCAGGAATCTTAATTGGTTTTGCAAAAAATGGTAACTATTGGACTCTTAATTCTCTTAAAAACATAATCTTGCCTTTAACTATATTTATAATTATAAAAGAATTACTTAGATATCAATTACTCATAAAATCCAGTGAGTCTAAATATTTAATCATTTTTGCTTGTCTATTTTTTATTTTAATAGATAATATAATAGTTTTAGCATCCCATAATATTGGCTTTAATAAAGAAACTTTTTTATTAATAGCTCTTAATATCTTACCTTCTATTACCGAGAATATCTTATGTACTTATTTAGATTTAAAAGTAGGTTATAAACCTGTAATTATTTATTTATTAATTATAAATCTATATAAATACTTACTTCCTATAGTTCCTAATCCTAACGAATACTTATATTCCATAATATTTCTTTTATTACCCTTAGTTATTTTAAAGCATATAAAAAACTGGTTTCAAAAAGATCGAACTGAGGCTTTAAATATTGCTGATTATCAAAATAGAAAAATAGAAACCCTAGGATTTATACCAGTTATTCTTATTACTAGTCTTCTAGTATATGGTGTATCTGGTTATTTTAGATATTATGCGGTTGCTATTGCCAGTGGTTCTATGGAACCTAAAATATCTAAAGGGGATGTTGTGGTTGTTGATAAAGAATTTACGAACTTAAAAATAGGGGATATCTTAGCTTATAAATATAATGGTAAAGTAGTAGTACACCGAGTATATAAAATAATAAATACTAATGAAGAATATTTTATTTATACTAAAGGGGATGCTAATAATGATTATGATAAATATAAAATAACTGAAGATATGTTTATTGGGGTTGTTAAATTTAAATTACCTTTAATAGGCTATCCAACCGTGTTATTAAATGAGAGGTGGTAAACATGGAAAAACATTCTAAGAAGAAAATAAATACAAAAGTAAAGATTATATTATTTATTCTTATCTTTGTTCTAACATATTTTCCAGGTTTAAAATTATTTACTAGTTCTTTGAAATTAAAACAAAAAGAAAAAGTATATTTTAAAGAAACTGGTAATGTATCTTATAATGTTTGTTTAGGTAAAAATGATTTTTTTGATGTTGATTGTCTTGATCCTAATATGTCCTATGTAGCCAGTTTAATTAAGAAAATACCTATTTCTTTTAATTATCAATTTAATGGTAATTTAGATGATATGGTATCGCAAGTAGAATATGAAATCATTGCTAAATTAGTTATTAAAAATAGTGATACGGGTACTAAATACTATGAAAAAGAATATGTTCTTACGCCTAAAACTACAGATGTAATAGGCTCTAATACTTTATATAACTTAAAGAAAAATATTGATATCGATTATGAATATTATAATAATATTGCTACTACTTTTAAATCGAAATATAATGTTGATGCGGATAGTTACTTAGTAGTTTATTTAAATACTAATAAAAAAGTAAATGATAACTATTCCATTTTACCAACTTATGGTCAAATTGCCCTAGAAATTCCTTTATCTAAAAAAGCCATTGAAATTAAATTAAATACTCAAGAATTAAATAAAGATATAAATACTATAATAGCCACAAGATGTTTTATCGTTAATAGTTATTTTAAATTAGTTATTGCAACCTTACTTCTTTTAACTTCTTCCTTTTTCTTATGGTTAGCTTTAATAAATATTTTTAAATACAATAAAAAAATAAGTGATTATGATAAACTTATTAATAAGATTTTAAAAGAATATGACCGTTTAATAGTGGAAACTACTACTTTTCCCAATATTAAAGATTATGATATTTTAATGATTAAAAACTTTGATGAACTAGTTGATGTAAGAGATAATTTAAGATTACCAATAATGTTTTATCGTTTAAAAAATAATGATGTTGCGCACTTCTATGTCTTAAAAGATAATCATTTATATTTATATACCATTAATAAAAAAGAAATGGTGGCAACTAAAAAGGCGAAACTATGAAAAAAGGATTTAGAAATTGTTTTTATCTAATTATTATCTTTCTGGTAGTCTTTTTAAGTATTGGGTTTGCCGCGTTACAAAATAACCTAGCTATCGAAAATATTGGGGCAAATATAAAAATAGATAAAGATATTAGAATTACAAATGTCCGTGTTTTAGAATCTCAGGCTGCAATTAGTAATTATAATGAATATAATGTTTCTGATGTCTCTAGTAGTCTTAGATTTAATAATAGTGATGGCTATCTTATCTATGAAGTAGAAATTTATAATCTAGGAAATGTTATTATGGGTATAAGAGATATTACAATCGATAATAATAACTTAGAATATGAATTGTTAGATTATAAATTAAAAGATAAGTTATGTGATAATGAATGTACTTTAGGAGTTAAAAAAACGATAAAGATTAAGGTGTCTTTAAAAGATGGGGGAAACCTAAATACTGATATGCCTTTTAACTTAAAATTTGCTTTTGGTCAAATATTTACGGTTACTTATTATGATATTAATAATAGTCAAAATTTACCTCAAGAAGTAATTGAAAATGATTCTTTAGATGTTAATATTGTTAATACTAGTGATAATGTTTTAAATGTTTCTATGGATAATAAAATATTATCAAGTCCGGATGATTATACTTATACTAATGATAATTTAATAATTAAGAAGGTTACGGGGAATATTAAGATATATTTTAAAATGCCAATCTGTCAAAGAGCTACTATGCTTCATCAAGAAGAATGTTTAGGTTCTTATTGTAAAGGTCTTGGGACTACTATTGGCAATAAGAATATAATATCTTATGGTTCTTTAGGTACTTTAGGAACTTTGGAGTCTGGAAATGCTTTTGATTGTGATGTTAATGGGGATGGCGTATATGATGCGACCAAAGAAAGATTTTATTATTTATTTGATGCTTCTAGTGATGTTGCTCTTTTAATTTATTATAGTAATGTTACTTTAGGAGAACCTAGTAAAAATACTTATAAGTATGATGAAAGTGGGGAAAACTGGAATGGCCCCGTCAGTGCGATATTACAGCTTCCCACCAAAAAACAGTGGTCTAATGTCCATCTAATTAATGAAAAAAGAGCGATAATAAATGAGTATGGGACTAATAAATTAAAAGACGGACATAACTTGCCTAGTGCTTTTAATTATGAAAATTATGCCGCTCGCTTTCTTAGTTTTAACGAATTAAAACAGTTAGCCGGAATTTATATTCCAACTTGGCAAAATGGAGAATTAAATAATCATTTATATTTAGCCGAAAACACTAATTTTACAACTAAAAACACTTCTAATTTTGATGGCTTTTGGTTAGAAACCCCTAGATTTACGCCGACTGGTTACGCTTGGTTTTTCTATGCTACTGCTAGAAGGGTTCATAGTTCTCCTGCAAATAAAGATGGTATTTTAGGTGTAAGACCAGTAATTGAAGTTTATAAAAGCGATATTTCTTATTAAGAAAATGTATTTAAGAATAAGTCTACTATTAAGTTATAACTCATATAGTTATTTAGGTGATAACTAATGAAGAAATACTTATGGTTACTTATTCTTTTTTTAATTCCTTTTAAAGTTTATGGTAATTCTAGTTATATTGTCATGGATGCTGATAGTAAAAGAGTAATAGAAGGCGCTAATACGCAAGAAAAAAAACTCATTGCTAGTACTACTAAAATAATGACAGCCCTAATTGCCCTTGAAAATGGGGCATTAGATGAAAAAATAAAAATAGATAAAGATGTCTTAAAAGCTTATGGCTCTAATATATATATTGAAATAGATGAAGAAATAACTTTAAGAGATTTATTATATGGTCTGCTTTTAAGAAGCGGAAATGATGCCGCTATCGAGATTGCTAATGTAATAGCGGGTAGTATGGATAAATTTGTTCAAATGATGAATGATAAAGCTAAAGAAATTGGCATGACCAGTACAACCTTTATAAACTCGAGTGGTTTAGAAAATGAAAAAAAGCAGGGTAATACTTCGACGGCTTATGATATGGCTTTACTGATGAGTTATGCTATTAATAATAAGGACTTCGTTGAAATTAGTGGCACTAAAAGACATATAGTTACTACTAATTATAAAACCTATGATTGGTATAATAAAAATAAATTATTAACTAGTTATAAATATACAATTGCCGGAAAAACTGGCTTTACTAAACTCGCCCGAAGAACCTTAGTAACTGCCGCTTTAAAAGATGATAAAAGATTAGTAATAGTAACTTTAAATGATCCTGATGACTTTGATACCCATAAGTATTTATATGAAAAAAATTTTAAGAAATATAATAAGGTTACGATTTTAAAAAAAGGTAAAATTAATGTTCCTAATAATGTGTTTTATGATAATTTATATATCGATAAAGATATTAATGTTTTGTTAACTCCTCTTGAAGAAAAGGAACTTATTATTAATTATGAGTTAGAAAAGAAAACTAAGTATGAAGATAGGGAAGTAGTAGGAACGGTTTTAATAAAATTAGATAATAAAATAATTAGTAAAGAACCTATTTATGTTAGTAAAGGTAATGATAAAAAGAATGATTCTAAAGATAAAGAAAGTCTTTTACAGAGAATAATTAAGTTTTTAAAATTTTGGGAAAAGTAACTTCTTTAAAATAAGAAGTAAAAAGGGGATATATGATTAATTTAATATGGGTCTTTTTATGTGGGAGTGCTATTATCTATAGTCTTTTAACTGGTAATGGAGAGTTTATTAATAAAGAAATATTAAATGCTGTTTATAGTGGGTTAAATCTTTGTTTAGATATGGCTCCGATTATTATATTGTGGATGGGTATTATGAGTCTGGCTAGTTCTAGTGGTTTATTAGAAAAATTTGGTAAATTAATAAGACCATTTCTTTGTAAATTATTTCCTTCTTTAGATAAAAATAGTAAATCTTTAGATTATATTGCTTCAAATATTGCCTGTAATATGTTAGGAATGGGCTCGGCCGCCACTCCTTTTGGTCTTAAGGCTATGGCTAGTATGCAAGAAGAAAATAGTAATAAAGATACGGCCTCGACTGCTATGATAACTTTTTTAGTTTTAAATACCGCCGGAGTTACTTTAATTCCTACGACGACCATAGCACTTAGAATGGCTCATGGTAGTCTAAATCCCAGTTGTATTATTTTACCAAGTATTATTGCTACCACAGTTTCTTCAGTGTGTGGTTTAACTCTTGATTATCTTATTAGAAGGAAAAATAAAGAGTAGTAAGAAAGGGGTTCTATGAATTATTGTATTCCTATTTTAGTTTTAATTATTATTTTATATAGTTATTTTAAAAAAGTGGATATTTATGATAAATTCTTGGAGGGCGCTAAAGAGGGGATTAAAACGGTATTTGATATAGTGCCGGCTGTTGTTGGCATGGTTTTTGCTATTAATTTGTTTGTTAAAAGTGGGGTAATTAATTTTTTATTAAGTCCTTTTAATAGTTTATTTACTAAAATTAATATTCCTAACGAAGTTGCAACAATGGCTCTTCTAAGACCAATTTCTGGGAATGCTTCTTTGGCTATTATGAATAATATTTTTACAAAATACGGCGTTGATTCATTTTATAGTTTGGTTGCAAGTGTTTTGCAGGGGTGTACGGATACGACTGTTTATGTACTGGCTTTGTATTTTGGCAGTGTCAAAATTACCAAAAGTAAGTATGCTTTAAAGGTAGGCTTATTTGCTGATTTATGTGGAATTGTTGCAGCCTTCATATTATGTCATATTTTTTTTACAAATTAACTTTAAGTAATTGACTTATGCTTAAAAATTTGATAAATTATAAATGCCTTGAAAGAAGAAGCAAAGTTTTAAGGAAAAAAGATATTGTTTTTATTGACAATTGATTGATAAAATGGTATATTTTGAAATGTATGTACGGACGCTTAGCTCAGTTGGTTAGAGCACCTGCCTTACAAGCAGGGGGTCATAGGTTCGAGTCCTATAGCGTCCACCATTAATTTTTGCCGACTTAGCGTAATTGGTAGCGCAACTGACTTGTAATCAGTAGGTTGGGGGTTCGATTCCCTCAGTCGGCACCACTTTTGGAGGGATAGCGAAGTGGTCAAACGCGGCAGACTGTAAATCTGTTCCTTCGGGTTCCATAGTTCAAATCTATGTCCCTCCACCACTTATATATTGCCTCGTAGCCAAGTGGTAAGGCATCAGACTTTGACTCTGACATTCCGATGGTTCGAGTCCATCCGAGGCAGCCACTTATTTAATTTTATTTATGTCTCGTTAGCTCAGTAGGTAGAGCATTTGACTTTTAATCAAAGGGTCGGGGGTTCGAGTCTCCCACGAGACACCATTTAAGAAGTAGAAGCTCCAGAGATGGAGTTTTTTAAATTCTAAAATTTGATTTATATTAGTTTATTATTTAGAAAGTATCTTCGGTGATAATTATTCTATAAAGGACTTTAGAAAAGCAGTTCCTCTTTAGAAAATAGTTATTAAAATTTATCTTGACGATTACAATTAGTAAAAAAAATCTCGAAAATCACTAAATTTGCATAATATTCCATGAAATGTCATAATATTTAATTGACTTTGCTTAATTTATTATGCTATAATTTATTTGTTGCTGAAAAGCACATGGAGGAATACCCAAGTTGGTTGAAGGGACTGGTCTTGAAAACCAGCAGGTCGTGTAAGCGGCGCTAGGGTTCGAATCCCTATTCCTCCGCCATTTCTTATTTATATATCGCGGAGTAGAGCAGTCTGGTAGCTCGCGAGGCTCATAACCTTGAGGTCATTGGTTCAAATCCATTCTCCGCAACCAAATGGTTCGTTAGTCTAGAGGCCTATGACGCCTGCCTGTCACGCAGGAGACCACGGGTTCGAATCCCGTACGAACCGCCATTTATGGCTTCATAGCTCAGTCGGTAGAGCAGAGGACTGAAAATCCTTGTGTCGCTGGTTCAATTCCCGCTGGAGCCACCATGGAGATAAATAATACCCCAATTACTGGGGTTTTTTGATACCTTGAACTAAAGGAGAAATTTATGAAAAAGGTAGTATTTGTAGATATTGATGGAACAATTAGAAATAGTAATAAAGAAATTACCCAAGAAACAAAAGAAGCAATTAAAAATGTTGTGGCGAAAGGAACAAAAGTAGTTATTTGTACAGGCAGATCTCGCGATTACGCTATAGAAGTAAGTAAAGAGGCTCTGGCAAGTCCTTATGTAATTGCCTCAGATGGTGCTTATGTCTATGATTATCATGATAAATTAGATTTATATACCAATGAAATTAATAAAACAACTTTAGAAGAAATATACACTATCGCTAAAAGATATAATGTTAATATAACGGCTGATACCACAACAGGCCAATATACCGATAATAGATTAGAAAAAAGTCCTAGTGTAACTTATAAAGAAAACTTTTTGGAATATGTTTTACAAGAAAAAATTATTCATATTCACTTAACTAGTAAAAATGGTACTGATATAAAGCAAGCACTTGTAGATATTAAAAAAGTAAAAAACATTAAACTAGGTTTTGACGGCGTTTATCAGTTTCAGGATAATTATTTTATTTTTATAGCAAACCCTACTTCTAATAAAGGCGATGGTATTAATAACTTCTGCAAAGCATTAGATATACCTTTAAAAGAAACTGTTGGTATCGGCGATGACTATAACGATATTGCCATGTTCAAAATGGTTGGACAAAGTGTTGCTATGGGAAATGCTTATCCTGATATCAAAGAAATATGTGACTGTATAACAGATACTAATGAAAATAATGGCGTTGCTAAATGGTTAAATAGTAATTTCTAATAAATCTCAAAAAAATAGGTTTTCCCACCTATTTTTTTAATTCTTTGTAACTTTTTAAAGATAATGTGATATCATGTAACTAGAAAGTGGGATAGATATGAAAAAAAGAAATGTTTTAGGATTTATTTGTATTGGGATAATTGTTTTAATAATTATAGGAAGTATATTTTATTCTAAGAATGGTAAAAATAATCAAGAAAGTAACGCTGTTATCTTTCAAGCAAGTAAAATAAATGGTTGTAATAATACTAAAGTTTATGCGGAAATGACGGATTATCAAATAATCAGTTATTGTTTAGATAATATTAAAATTAACGATGGTTCTTCTAAAGATATAGTTAATTATTTAAGTAATAATAATATCTTAAAAGTAGTAGATAGTTGGAATAAGAAAGTATTAAATAATAACAATGGAACTTTATACTATAATAGTGATTATAAAATAGTAAAATGTAACTTAGATAATAATAAGAATTTATATGTTGGCACGAATGAAATGGCTGCCGAGGATTTATGTGTTAAAGAAAATGAAAAAACGGCTTTTAAAAGAACTTATCAAGTTTTAAATATTACTGATAGTGATAATGAAGAATATTGGTTTTTAACTTTAAAAGAATATCAAGTAGATGAAGTTGTAACTGTAAAAGTAAAAAAAGAAATTAACCCTAATTTAAAAGAAAAAAAATCTTATGTTTTTGAATTCGAGTTTAATGGAGCCTGTATAACCGATGAGTTAAAATGGATTTTAGAAAACACTGATATTGTTGGTATAAAATCGACAGATAAAATTGGGATGGACGCTATCCGTGATGAAGTAAATACTTGTAACTAAGCAGGTTAGGGATGGATAAGTTTGTTTGGCAATTAACTGAAGGTTTATTTCTAAAAAATCCTTTATTTTGGTTATTTATTGTTATTGTTATTATTGCAGCTCTTTTTTATAAAAAAATTGTTGGTTTTATGGGTGAATTATGGACTAAGGAAGCCCTTTTTAAACTAAATAATGAAGAATATAAGATTCTAAATGATATTATGATTGAGGTTGATGGCATTACCCATCAAATAGATCATCTAATTGTTAGTAAATACGGTGTTTTTGTAATAGAAACTAAGCAATATAATGGTTATATAACCGGTAATGAATACGATAAAAATTGGTGTTTAAAAGCTGGGACTAAGAAAATCTATATTAACAATCCTATGCATCAAAATTACGGACATATTATTGCTCTTAGTCAAAAATTGAATTTACCTCAAGATAAGTTTGTTCCTATCATTTGTATTCCTAGTACTGCAAAAGTAAATGTAAAATCCAAAATACCGGTTGCTAGAAATTATAATTTAGTAGAAATCATAAAAAGTTATCGAGATATAATTATTGAAGAACCTGAAAAGATTTTAGAAATATTAAAACTCTCTAACATTTCTGATAGAAAAAAGAAAAAAGAGCATATTAAGTATGCTAAAGAAGTTGCAGAATTAAAAAAAGAAAATAGTATCGGTAAATGTCCAAAATGTGGTGGTACTTTAGTCTTAAGAACTGGTAAATATGGCGAGTTTTTAGGCTGCAGTAATTATCCCAGATGTAGATATACCCAAGAAAAAAGTATTAACCAATTTCGTTAATACTTTTAAAAACTTCTTATTTAAAATTTTTCTAAAATTTTAAAGTATTCAATAGATACTTTATCATCATCTTTAAAATCTTTTTTTTGATAGATATTCTTTATTTCTTTATATAATTTTGTTTCTTCTTTAGTAAATTTTATCAATAGTTTAATATTATCTTCTTCATCTGCAATTAAGACTTTATTATCAATGAAAAAGTCTTTGCTATGACCAGAAAACCATTTAAACACCATAAAATCTATTTTTTTAGCAAATATTTGTTCTAAGTAAGGATTATTAATACTAAATATTCTAAGGTTAGCATATTTTTCCTGATTTTTATTTCTATATCTACTTACGGGAATTTTTTTAGTTTCTCCAATATCTTTTAAACCGATAAACAATAAGTATTTTTGTACTCTTCTTAAATAATGTAATTCTTGCTCGCTATAAAACTTTTCATCTTCTTTGGGAATACTAAAAGATTCAGGAAAATCATATAAACTGCTGACAACTTCATCAAATGAATGAGCGTGACTATGCCCAAATGTAATTTTTACACCTTCTTTTGTATAAGCAATTTCTTTACAATCAAAAGAATAATATAGCCCTGTAAATGCTATATCGGCTAAGGCATCAGTAAGCATACAATTAACCTCGGGATATTTATCACTATCATTATTAAAGAAATCATTAGAATAATATGCATACTCAAAAGTTTGTCTTTCATCATCAAAGAAAGGAGTAGGTAAGTTATTCTTTTTAAATTTCTCATATCGTTTTTGAAATTCTATAAATTTATGTTCTTTCATAGTTATTTTTTGATTGCTAGCAGTTATAAATAATATTTAATGCTGATAATAATCATTTCCTCCTAAATAAATTTCTATTTTAGAATAGCATAATAACAAATTGAGGCAAAATAAAAAACAATCTAGTGACTGTCTTAAATAAATGGTGCGAATGTTGTAGTAATCTACAACTTTCTCTTAAAGACAATTAATATAAGAATCAATCATTATTGTATTTAATTCTAAAATTTAACGTTTATATCTAGCGGTTCTGCTTTCTACTTCACTAATTTCATATGTATGAAGTTTTTCTAAAACTAATCTTAATTTTTCAAATACTTCGCGTTCTGTTTTTGCTGTATTTTTTAAATTTAAATAAATTTCATACAAACCATCAATTCTTTTTGAATTTTGACTAACTAAATATTGTTCAACCATATTATCAATATTTAAAATATATCCCATATAATTTTGAGTATGTGCAGCACCATAAACATTTATAAATGCAATTAATTCTGATGATTTTAGTAAAGTGGTTTTAATAGAATTAAACTGCTTTTTTTTGTATTCACTTATAACTTCTAATCTATTGTCCATCTTTATTTCCTCCATGTTAAATCTATTATAGCATAAATTTACTTATTTCATTAATAAAATTGGCAATTCTAATTAAATCCCCCTTTCAAAACCGTCTTTTTCTTTTTCAAATTCTTCAATATATAATTTTTTGACATCATCGACTTGAGAAGAAGTACCTCTAATAATTAGAGTATCTCCTTGTTTATTATCATACATTCTATAATTATGATAATCTACTTTTGTTAGTCCACCTACATTTTGTATTGCATTATTACTTTTAAATGCAGTTCCACTTACATTTGATTTTATTACTCGCTTTACTCCTACTGTTTTTCTTACTTTTATCACTACCTAAATGAAATTAATATGCTAATTCTATAAAAATCACACTCTTTTATTTTTTATACTTTAGTTAGTAGTTAAAACTTGGTTTTTGAGAGTATATTCTGTCATGACAAAATATTTAACCCCCTAGGTATTTTGACACAAGTATCAAAATTACTAGTGGAATTTTATATAAAATAAAAATCAGTCATATTACTGACTGAAAATATATTCAAAGTTCGAATAGTTCGAACAAATTCACCAATGGTGCCAAAGAAGGGACTCGAACCCCCAACCTTCTGATTACGATTCAGCTGCACTACCAATTGTGCTACTTCGGCAAGAAAAAAGGAGAAGCAATTAACTTCTCCTTAATAATCTAAATGGTGTCCCCTTAGGGATTCGAACCCTAGACCCACTGATTAAGAGTCAGTTGCTCTACCAACTGAGCTAAGGAGACATATCCGCTCGTACAAGAAAAATTCTAACACAAACCATAAATTAATGCAAGTACCTATCTTGCGTTTTTTGCGTATTTAATATATAATTTTCTTACGAAAGAAGTGATTTTTATGTTAGATGTATTATTAGATGGGTTAATCGATACTATAAAAGTATTTCCTTTTTTACTTATTTCTTTTATTATAATAGAAATTTTAGAACATAAAATTAACTCTAATCAAAAATTAGAAAAAGCCGGTCATCTAGGTCCTTTATTTGGTAGCTTACTGGGTATTATTCCCCAATGTGGTATTGCTAGTATTGCTACTAATCTTTATGTAACGGGTATAATTACCATGGGAACTTTAATTAGCGTTTTTCTAAGTACTAGTGATGAAATGATACCCATTTTGTTAAGTGAGAATGTTAGTATAAAATTAATTTTAATTATTATAGGAATAAAATTTATCGTTGGTTTAATAAGTGGTTTTATAATAGATTGGCTTAGACCTAAAAAGATAAAAACCCATTATGAAGTCTGTGAAGAAGAACATTGTCATTGTGAAGAACATCTTTTAGTATCAGCCTTTAAACATACTTTAAATATTACTTTATTTATATTAATTATTAATATAGTTTTAAATTTCATCTTTGAATTTAGTTTAAATAATATTTTAAATAATATCTTTTTACAAAATAGTTTCTTAAGTCCTCTTGTTACTAGTCTTATTGGGTTAATACCTAACTGTGCTTCTAGTATTGTTATAACTAAGTTATATTTAGCATCATCTATATCATTTGGTTCTATGATAAGTGGTCTTTTAGCTAATTCAGGTATAGCTTTAGTAATCTTATTTAAAACTAATAAAGATAAGAAAGAAAACTTTATTATTATTGGTTTAACTTATCTTATTAGTATAGTAATAGGTATTATTCTAAATTTACTTCATATCGCTTTTTAATGTTTAATTGGGCCTTTCTTAGGCTTTTTTTTCTTTTGCTAAAATAAAGAGGTCAAGAGTATTTAATATATATTAAATGTGTTAGAAATTTTCTTTAACACTTAATTTCATGATATAATTGTAATATAAATTTTGGGGAGTAGGTATTTCATGAATAATTACGAGAGTGAAGCAAGATTAGAAAATCGTTTGATAGAACAGCTTATAAAACAGGGATATGAGCAAATTCAAATAGATGATGTAAAGTCATTAGAATTAAATTTTAGGAATCAGGTTAATAATCATAACAAAATAGAATTAAAAGGAAAGTCTTTAAGTGATAAAGAATTTGAAAGGCTACTATTAAAAATATCTGGTAAAGGTATTTTTCAATCTGCTAAGGAATTAAGACAAAAGCAAGATATTCAAAGAGATGACGGCTCTATTGTATATATTGAATTATTTAATACTAAGGATTGGTGTAAAAATATATTTCAAGTAACTCATCAAACTACTGTTGAAGGAAAATATACTAATCGTTATGATGTAACAATTCTAATTAATGGTCTTCCTTTAGTACAAATTGAACTTAAACGAAGAGGCGTTGATATGAAGGAGGCCTTTAATCAAATTAAAAGATATAAAAGGCATTCTTATTTTGGATTATATAAATTTATTCAACTATTTGTTATTAGTAATGGTGTTGAAACTAAGTATTTTGCTAACGGTGATCAAGAATTAAACTATGGTTTTACCTTCTACTGGACAGATATAGACAATGATAGGATAACCAATTTAGAACAATTTTGCTTATTTTTTCTAGAGCGATGCCAAATTAGCAAAATGATAGCCCGATATATGATAATTAATGAGACTGAAAAAATGCTAATGGTAATGAGACCATATCAAGTTTATGCTGTTGAAAGCATCGTTTCACGGGCACTTGATACGAATAATAATGGATATGTCTGGCATACAACTGGTTCAGGAAAAACAATAACATCTTTTAAGACTAGTCAAATTCTTGCTAAAGAACCATCAATTAATCAAGTTTTTTTCTTGGTTGATAGAAAAGATTTAGATAAACAAACTTTAGATGAATTTAATAAATTTGAACCGGGTTGTGTTGATATGACCAATCAAACTGATAAACTTATAGAACAAATCAAGGATAGTTCGAAGCCACTAATTATAACCACAATTCAAAAAATGGCTAATGCTTGTACTAACTCTAAATATGCCCATATTATGGAAAAATATAAAGATTTAAAAACCGTATTTATAATAGATGAATGCCATAGATCTCAATTTGGCGATATGCATAAACAGATTTCAAATACTTTTAGTAAAGCGCAGTACTTTGGTTTCACCGGAACTCCTAGATTTAAAGAAAACCCATCCCAAGATGGTAGGAGTACCGCTGATATTTTTGAAAAATGCTTACATACATATTTAATAAAAGATGCTATTAAAGATGGCAATGTTTTAGGTTTTTCGGTTGATTATGTAAATTCTGTAAAAGTTAGAGAAAAATTAGAAGAGAATGTGATGGTTGAGGGAATAGATACTGAAGAAGTGTTTATGGCTCCAGAAAGAGTGGCTGTAATTGCCCAAGATATAATCGATCATCATAATATAAAAACGAGAGATAAAAAATATAATGCATTGTTTACCGTATCATCAATACCATTATTAATTAAGTATTATGATACTTTTAAAAGAATGAATCATGATTTGAAAATAGGAGCTATTTTCACTTATGGGGCAAATGAAGATTTAGATAAAAATCCTGTCCATTCAAGGGAATCTTTAGATAGAATAATCACTGATTATAATAAAATGTTTAATACTAATTTTAGCTCTAATACCTTTGATTCTTATTTTAGAGATATTTGTAAAAAAATCAAGAATACTGAAATTGATATAGTTATAGTTGTTAATATGCTTTTAACTGGGTTTGATGCTAAAAGATTAAATACTTTATATGTGGATAAACCTCTTAAATATCATGATTTGATTCAAGCTTTTTCAAGAACAAATAGAGTTGAAACTGATACTAAGCCATTTGGAAATGTTGTTTGTTATAGGACTACTAAAGCGAGGGTAGATGAGGCTGTTAAATTGTTCTCACAAACCGATAGTATTGACACTGTAATAATGGCGCCATATGCCACTTATTTAGATAAATTTAATAAAGCGGTTGATAAATTATTAGAAATTACACCTGCAGTGGATAGTATTGATAAGCTAGAAAGAGAAGAAGATATAAAAGAATTTATTTTAGCCTTTAGGGAAGTTGCTAAAATACTAGTTAGTTTAAAAACATTTAATCAATTTGATTTAGATAGCGATGATACTCTTATTGATACGCAAACATTTGAAGATTATAAAAGTAAATATTACGAGTTATATAGAAAAATTTCTAATGATAAAGAAAAAAGTTCAATTTTAAACGATGTTTCATTCTCGTTAGAATTGATTCAAACTGATAGAATTAATGTTTCATATATACTTAATTTAATTAGAAATATTGATTTAACAGATGAAGAACAAAAGCAAAGAGATATTGCAAATATTGAAAATAAATTAACAAATATTACAGATGATGAATTATTCTTAAAATCAGATTTAATCAAAAGTTTTCTAAAATCTATCTTACCAGCCCTAAAAGAAGAAGATTCAATAGATGACGCTTTCAATAAACATATGAATAGAGAAAGAGCAAAAGAAATTGCAAACTTTGCTTTAAATAATAAAATTAACCTAGATAAATTAAATGAAATAATTAACGAATATGAATATAGTAGTATTTTTCCAGATAAAGAAATAAATGAGGCTATTGATATAGACGATTATTGGGAAAGAAGAACAGTAAAAAATAAAGTAAAAGAATTTATTAAAAATATATTTAAGAAATTTTTATAGGAGGATATTATGTCAAGAGAAGAAAAACAACAATCACAACAAACTGAACTTCAAAAACAACTTTGGAGTATTGCAAATTCCCTAAGGGGAAATATGGATGCTAACGACTTTAAAAACTATATTTTAGGATTGATATTTTACAGGTATTTATCAGAAAATTTAGTTAATTATGTTGAAAATGTAATGCTAAGAAATAAAATGAAATATGCTGATATGTTTAAGGATAAAGAACAAGCACAGGAATTTAAATCGGATTTAATCGAGGAAGAAAATATAGGCTATTACATTGAACCAGATTATTTATGGAGTACATTGATTGATAAAATCAAAATAGGTAAATTTGATATTTCAATGCTTGCAAAAGCGATTAGCGTTATTTCTGAATCCACTCTAGGAAATGAATCTGAAGACGATTTTGAAAATCTATTTGAAGATATGGATTTAAGCAACTCTAAATTAGGTAGAGGCGAAGCTGAAAAAACTAAGCTGATTTCAACAATTATGTTAAAAATAGATGATATAGATTTTCATCACGAAGACGCTGAAATTGATGTTTTAGGTGATGCGTATGAATATTTAATTTCTAACTTTGCTGCATCAGCTGGAAAGAAAGCAGGAGAATTTTATACGCCCCAACAAGTATCAAGAATTCTTGCTAAATTAGTTACACTAAATAAATCAAAGCTTCAAAATGTTTATGATCCTACCTGCGGATCAGGTTCATTACTTTTAAGGGTTGGTAAAGAATGTAAAGTAAGCTCATATTATGGGCAAGAATTTAATTCTACAACTTACAACTTGGCTCGAATGAATATGCTATTACATGGAGTTTCATTTAAACATTTTGATATTAAAAATGATGATACTTTGGAAAGACCTAAACATTTAGATATGAAATTTGATGCAATAGTTGCTAATCCTCCATATTCAGCAAATTGGAGTGCTGACCCTAAGTTTATGGAAGATGAAAGGTTTAGTGCTTACGGTAAATTAGCACCAAAATCAAAGGCAGACTTTGCCTTTATTCAACACATGATATACCAATTATCTGATAATGGAACTATGGCGGTGGTTCTTCCTCACGGAGTTTTATTTAGAGGAGCGGCAGAAGGGGTAATTAGAAAATATTTAATTGAAGAAAAAAATTATTTAGATGCCGTAATTGGTTTGCCAGCTAATATATTTTATGGAACAAGTATTCCAACATGTATACTAGTATTTAAAAAATGTAGAGAAAATGAAGATAATATTTTATTTATTGATGCCTCAAAAGACTTTGAAGCTGGAAAAAATCAAAACAGATTAAGAGATGAAGATGTTGATAAAATTATTGAAACTTATAAAAATAGAGTTGAAATAGCAAAATACTGTCATGTTGCTCCACTGTCTGAAATAAAAGAAAATGATTATAATTTAAATATTCCTAGATATGTTGATACTTTTGAAGAGGAAGAAGAGATAGACATAAAAGCTGTTCAGCAGGAACTTAAAGATATTGATAAAGAAATAGCAGAAGTAGATAAAGAACTTAATGTTTATTTAAAAGAATTAAGGTTAGAAGAGCTATAAAATTAAAAAAGGATTTATACAAACATACTTTGCATAAGTCCTTTTTTTAGTTCTTGTAATTTTAATAATTTATCTTTTTCTAAATTTATTTTGCTATTACAATAATTTATAATATTAGAAATTTTAATTTGCTCATCTTTGCTTGGCGTTTTAATTGTCATATCCGCAAGTGTTGATAATACAATATATGGCGTATTTCCTTCTTTTTTTTCTGAATTAATTTTTTTGGATAAGTTCTGTTCTAAATAACATTTTATAAATTGAATATTTTGAGTAAAATTATTTAGTACATAAGTTCTTTGATAAGCATTAAATTTTCCTTTGTAGTAATGTATATATCCGACATAGGCTCCGTTACCTGAAATTAATAGTGCTTCCGTATCAAAGGCGTATTTGTCGATAAAACTATATTCTTTAGCGCATGTATAAAATCTATATTTTCCATTTTCAACCATTGCATTTGCGTCTAATTTTCCTGTAGTAATACTGCATATTTCTCCTAATTTATATTCTTTTAAATCTTCTAAATTGTTAAAAATAGTAGCAGATAGTCCCTTTTTAAATAACTTAAGGTCTTCAATTTTCTTAAATTGTAACTCAATCTTTTTATCTAATAGTGATAAAAAATCAGCAATCTTAGTCTGTTCGCTAATAGATGGAATTTTAATTTTTAATTTGTTAATTGAATCTTTAGAAATTCCATATACTTTAAATCCATTTGCTAAAATCCTTAGTTGATTATGAACTATTGACGAATTGAAGTAATATCCTTTAAACATGGGTGCAAAAACATTCTGATTATCTCTTGCTAGTATTGTATGTAAACCTGATATTGTATTATTATTCACATTAACTACTTCAACAGCTTTTCCTATTCCTTCATAATCTTCCGAAGCATCTGCGAAAATAAGATCATTATTTTTTAGTATTTCATATTTATTAATATAATTTATATCTTTAACATAACTTGTAATTTCATTACTTTCATTAACTATAGAATTATATTTTTTATGAATATCTCCATAATGTAGGTTTTTTAATATTCCTGATTCTGATAATTGTTCTCTTGATAATGAATTTGTACCAAAGTATTGAAATACTTTAGCTAAATTTATATCTTCCCATTCATCATTAAATTCTTTAAATCTTAATTTAGGAACATTCATTTAATCACCACTTTTCAAGTCCTTAAGTTTAATAAATAGATACTAAAACTCTTGAGTTAATTATAACATAGTTTTAAAAAAAATTCATAAAAAGAAAAAGCTATTTAGCAGCCTTCTCTTGAAATATTTTACTAATTAAATCTATGCACTTCTTTTTTTGAGAATATCTTGGATGAACATATAAATTCAATGTAATGTTAACATTAGCATGTCCTAATAGCTCACTAACCGTTTTATAATCACACCCTAAAGAAATACAATTTGTTGCGAAAGTATGCCTTAAAGAATGAAAGTTAAATTGTTTAATTTTTAACTCTCTTAAAACTTTATTAAAATATTTCCTATAAGTTCTAGGTTCTACATATTTACTAGTATTTGATAAAATATAATTATCTTTTTCTGACTTCAGTTTCTTTAATATTTCTAAAAAATCCTTATTGATAGGAATCTCTCTATTAGCATTTTTTGTCTTAGGTGTAGAAACAATTATTTTAGAAATATTATTATCTTTATCTTTAATATAAATTCTTTGTATTGTTTTTGAAATAGTTAATTTATTATTTTTAAAATCCACATCTTTCCATTGTAAAGCACATAATTCACCTATTCTAATACCAGAATATAAAGATATTAATAAACCTATATTTTTGGAGTTACAATTATTTAAAACATAATTAGTTATTTTATTTTGCTCATGCTTGGTAAGTATATATATATTTTTATCCTTGTTATCCTTTGGATAATTAAAAGATAATTCAATATATTTTATCTTGTTTTCATTTATTGCCTTTTTTATGCTTCCTTTAACAATAATTGTAATATCTTTTATAGTTTTTTCGGATAATCCTCCAGTATTATCTTTTCTACCATTTTTTGATAACTCTAATAAAAAGTCTTGAATTATTTTATGATTGATTTGATTTAAATGATAATTTCCTAATTTAGGAATTATATGATTAAAAATATTATTAGAATAATTTGCGTATGTTGACTCCTTAATATAATCTTTTTTTTCAATAAGCCACTCATAAATCCAGTCTTTATAAAGTATCTTTCTTATTTTCATAATCATTAAATATTTTTTTCTCCTTTCGAATACTTAATATAGAATAAACAATCAGCGCTTTTCAAGTATTAAACTTAAGGACTTGAAAAGCGGTGATTAAATGAATGTTCCTAAACTAAGATTTAAAGAATTTAATAACAAATATAATATTACAAAAGTTAGTAAAATTATTGATGTAATTGATGGAGATAGAGGAAATAACTATCCAAAAGCTAATGATTTCTATGATAGTGAATTTTGTTTGTTTTTGAATGCAGGCAATGTCACAAAAAATGGCTTTAATTTTAAAAATAATCAATTTATTACAAAAGAAAAGGACAAAAAATTAAGGAAAGGTAAATTATTAATAAACGATATCGTTTTAACCACAAGAGGAACAGTTGGTAATGTAGCGTGGTTTAATGAAAAAATACCTTATAAAAATATAAGAATTAATTCTGGAATGGTTATAAATAGAATTAAAGAAGATGGTTACTTATTGCCTGAATATTTATACTCTTATATGAAATCTCCAATTTTTGAAAATCAGGTAAATAAAATGAATTATGGGTCAGCTCAACCACAATTAACTGTATCAGGCATTAATAAATTTAATATTCAATATCCTACTATTAATGAGCAAAAAAAAGTATCAACAATAATGTTACTATTAGATAAAAAAATAGAACTTCAATCCAAGAAAATTGAAGACCTTAAGTTATTTAAATTGTGTATTAATAATGACTTGTTTAATGGGTACAAAACAATTAAATTAAAAGATATATGTGAATGTAAATCTTCGCCAATTAATCTTTCTGATATAGATGATGATAATGGTAATGGTATATATCCTATCTATGGAGCCAATGGTGAAATTAAAAAAATAAGTAGTTATCAAAATGAAAAAGATTACTTAGCAATTGTTAAAGATGGTGCTGGAGTTGGCAGAACAATTATTTGCAATAAAAAAAGTTCAATTATTGCAACATTGAGTGCTCTTATACCAAATGATATACCGGTTTATTATTTTAATGAATTAATAAGCAAAATAAATTTTTCTAAATATATAGTAGGGTCGGGTATTCCCCATATTTATTTTAAAGATTATTCTAATGAAAAATTATGTTTGCATGAAGAAGAAGAAAGAGTATTAATAAATAATTTGTTTAAGATACTTATTATAAAAATCGAATTAGAAATTAAAGAACTAAATAAATTACAAGAACTAAAAAAAGGACTTATGCAACAAATGTTTGTATAAGATTTTTTAGTTAAAATTATCTAGTTTATCTTTCAAAAAATTACAGTTTTTTTACAGTTTTAATCCTTATAAAAGTGTTAAACTATAAAACAAGGTGATTTTATATGACATATAAAGAGATGCTATATCTTTTAAAAAATAAGATATATAACACATTTACTAATACTTATTTACTTAACGAAAGTAAAGATTCTAATATGGATTATTTAAAAGTAAGAAATATTCTTCTAAACCTTCTGGATAAAGATACTTATTATAATTTTAATAATTCCCTTATTTTAGAAGAAAATCCTAAAGAGATAATTAAAGAAGATATTCTTAATAGTAGTATTTTCTTAATTAAAAGTTTAATTAATGAATTATTTATTCATACAATATATTATCCTGACGATATAAAAAAGAAATACTTAGAATTTTTAAATATAAAAGAAGATTATATAATAAATTATTTACAAAAACTAAAAAAGGCGGAAATAAAGTTAGCAAAAGTTATTTAAAAATAGTGCATATTAACATATTTTTTGATATAATCACTTAAGCAAAGAAAGAAGTGATTTTATGTTACCAAATATGATTCAAGCTAAAAAAAGAACTAAAAGTGAAGTAGAAGTTGTTTATCTAGAAGATGAAGAGAAGAGTAATTTATATAATGGTAAAAAGTATTTTTTAAGAACTTATGGTTGCCAAATGAATGTTCATGATAGTGAAGAAATTAAGGCTATTTTAGAAAACTTAGGTTATACCGAAACTGAGGAGTTAGAAGATAGTGATATAGTTGTTTTAAATACATGTGCTATTAGAGAAAATGCTCACGATAAAGTCTTTGGCTATCTTGGTAGATGTAAACATTTAAAGGCTACTACGAAAAAAGATTTAATTGTTTGTATTGGGGGCTGCATGGCTCAAGAAGAAGTTGTTGTAAGCGAACTTAAGACCAAACACCCTTATGTTGATATTATTTTTGGTACCCATAATATTCATGAACTAGCAACGATGATTAAAGATGTTAAAAAAGTAAAGCAAGATATAAAGGTATATTCTATTGAAGGAAAAGTCTTTGAAAATATTGATTATAAGCGTGATTCTAAGATTACGGCTTGGGTTAATATTATGTATGGTTGTGATAAATTCTGTACTTATTGTATTGTTCCTTATACAAGAGGGAAACAAAGAAGTAGAAAATCTTGTGAGATTGTAAGAGAAGTAGAAAAACTAGTTAAAGAAGGATATCAAGAAGTAACCCTTTTAGGTCAAAATGTTAATGCTTATGGTAAAGACTTAGAAGGTGAAGTATCTTTTGCTGGTCTTTTAGAAATGGTGGCTAAGACAGGTATTCCAAGACTTCGTTTTGTTACATCTCATCCTTGGGACTTTACCGAAGAAATGATTACAACGATTGCTAAATATTCCAATATTATGCCTTATATTCATTTACCATTACAATCTGGTTCTTCAAGAATTTTAAAACTAATGGGAAGAAGATATACTAAAGAAGAATATTTAACTCTTTTTGACAAAATGAAAAAAGAAATACCTAATGTGGCTATTTCTACTGATATTATTGTTGGTTTTCCTAATGAAACTGAAGAAGATTTTAAAGAAACCTTAGAAGTTGTTAATCATTGTAAATATGATGGGGCATATACCTTTATTTTCTCCCCAAGAGTTGGGACTCCCGCTGCTAAAATGGAAGATAACACTCCATTAAAAGAAAAAGAAGAAAGATTACAAAGATTAAATACTTTAGTAAATAAATATTCTTTAGAAAATAATCAAAAATTATTGGATAAAGTTGTACCGGTTTTAATTCAAGGCATAAGTGAAAAAGGTGCTGATAAAGTCTATGGTTATACCGATACGATGAAGCTTGTTAATGTAACCGGCCCCAAAAGTTTGATTGGTAAAATTGTTGATGTTCATATAACCGATGCTAAAAGCTTTAGTCTTGATGGCAAACTTGCTAAAGAAGACTAGCTTATTATAATTGATAAAGGATTTACTTTAATGAAAGTAGTCCTTTTTTTAGATTTAGTTTTAAGAAATTTTAGCTACTGTTAATTTCTAATATTTAATAGATCTTTAAGTTTAATTAATACTTGCTTTATTTAGCCAATAATTATAGAATATATCCTGATTAGGAGGTCTTTTATGGTTTTGTTTGACTACAATACAATGTATGAGAAGTATTTTACTGTTTATGAAAGTTGCAGACGCCGCTATGATTTTGCCAAAATTAAAGAAAGTGAATTTAGAAAAATAGTTAGAGAAGCTACCATAGAAACTTTAAAATATAATGATGATGAGAACTTATTTAAAATTACATTAAGAAATAATTTGAACTTTCTTTTAAAACAATTAACAATAAAGAAAATAGAAGAAAATCAATATTACTACTTAAATAATTATTTTAATGATAATTTTAAAGAACTAAGCAAGTTTAAAAATAGTGATGAATTTTTAAAAGTCTTAGCATCAGTTATAAAATATTTAAATACTTATAGTGTGAAAATAAGTGAAGAAACTGCTGTTAAATTGATTCTAAATAATGCTAATGTTAATTATTTTATTAGAATTTGTCGTACTTATAATCGTCGTTTGCGTTTAACCTCTTTATTTAAAGATTATAATATTAATATTTTGCTTTTTTGGTATGAAATATTAAATGGTGGTTTAGCTCGAAAAGATAAGATGGTAGTAAATAAAAATTTTAATGAAAAAAAAGAAGATCCTAAGAGTACTTATGATAATAAATCTAGTAAAGAAATTTCTAAAAAGAAAAATGAAAATACTAGTAAAGTTTTAAATAATTATCCCAAAGAAAGTATTGAGTTAAATATAGAAAATAATACTTTAACTAATGATATTTTACCAATAGCTTATACTTTTAAAAAATCTAGAAATAATTTATATTATCGTTTTGGAAACTATACAAAAGAAGAAATATCTGCAGTTATTAAAGATTTATCTTTTGATGAGCAAAGTATAATTAGAGTTCGCTATGACCTTGATGGTAATTATAAAAGTGGTTCAATTTCGAAAAATGTCCAAAATAAGTTGAGAGTTATTTTAAACAGTAAAATTCCTAGAAATTTAAAAAGCTTAAGATTTAATAGATTAATTGATTTCTTATATTTACATTATTATAATGCTTATACTGTAGACAAAATAGTAGAAGTATTAAACTTTTTAGGAGTAGATTTTCAAGATAACTTATATCAATCTTTAGATTTTATAAATGATTTACCTATTGTTAAAAATGAAGTAATGTTAAAAAAATGCCTAGCTATTTTTGATATGCATATTAAAAGAGTTGATAAAAGAGATACATTAATTCATGAAATGAAAGTCATTTGGGGTAATAGTAATGACAAGTTAATTAAAGTTTTATTAATGAAATTAGGACTTTTAGATGGAAAATTTTATTCTGATATAGAGATAAGTGTTATTTTAGAAATAAGTTTGAAAGAAGTAGAAGCTTATAAAGAAATGTTAAAAGACCTTGTTAAAAAATTACAAACACCTTTAAAAAGAAGCTTGAAAAAATAAATTATATTAGATTTATAGAAAGTACTGGTTGTTAAACTCTGATTGTATGTACTTTAGGTGTCCTAATAGTTTATTAAATTAGAATATTATTTTAAATAATAGTGATGGTATTTATTTAGCTTATAAATAATATTAAAACAGGTGATGCTATTAGATGGCATATTTATGATAAAAAATAGTTATAAAGAAAAAGCATATTAAAAAATATTAATTCATAAATTAATAAAGCTTACTTTATAACTGTTTTTTTCTTGCATTTAAAAAAGCTTTATGATACTTTTATGGTGGGTAAAATATTGCTTGGTTTTAGTTATTTACAAATGCATAAATTTAACTGAAATAGTATTAAGAAAGGTTGGGATGAAGATGAAAAAAGGTTTAAAAATTGGAATTATAGTTCTTGTAATTATTATATGGTGTGGTATTATTTTTGGAAGCATTGATAAAAAAAGAGCTTTGGATAATAAAAGACCAATATTTGTAGTAAGAACGGCTATATATAAAGATGGTGGTTCCAAAGAGTATATGGGATTAGGTTATAAAGTAATTGTTTTTAATACCTTGTGTGGTTATAAAGAGGTTAAGTTTGGTTCTTGGCAAATGAATATTAATGATTTCGAACAAGAAACAACGAATTATTGCCTAAAAAATGAACATAAATTAGATGGAGAAGCTAATAGTTTAGATACTGTTAAAAGCAATGTAGTATTAGAATTAAAATCTGGTACTTTAAAGAAAACAAAAGCCACTTTTATTTTAAAAAATAATAGCGATGTTAATATTACTTATGGTAATGAATATAAAATCGAAAAGAAAACTGCTGATAATTGGCAAGAGTTAGAGGGAAAACTAGCCTTTAATTTACCAGCTTATAATCTTAAATATATGGATAGTGTAGAATTAAAATTAGATTGGAAGAATGGGTATGGTTCTTTAGATAAGGGAAAGTACCGATTAGTTAAAAATGTTTCCGTTGAGAATGGTGATGGCTCAAAGGAAGAGTTTGATATTTATGGCGAGTTTAATATAGATTAACATTAAAAATATTAGGAGATATATGAAGATAATTAATAAAGATAATAGATACTTAGTAATAGCAATATTATTATTTATTTTATGCTTTTTATATAATTGGTATGGAGATATTATTTTACAAATGTTATTTTCTTTAATCATTATACCTATAATAATACTTTTTCTAATTTATAATATATTCTTAATTTTAACAATAATTGATGTAGTAAAAACTAAAAAGAAAAGTAGTATTATAGCCTTAATAATCTATACAATGATTCCCTTATTTAGTCTTTTCTTTCCTTTTAGAGAATGTAGGGTTAATTTAGAAATGGTCCTTTATAAAAATGAAAGAGAAGAAATAATATCCAAAATTAAAGATAAAGAATATATATCGGATGAATATGGTAATATAGACTTACCTAAAATATTTAAGAAAGTATCTACTAGTGGTGAAGTTACAGTTTATGAAAATGATAACGATGGTGTTTTAATTTGCTTTTGGATTATGCGGGGAGTTTTATCAGGTTCGCTTCAGTTAATGTATTCTAGTGGGGATGAGGCTTTAATATATAAAAATGAAACTGGTCATAAAATTACATATGTAGAAAAATTAAAAGATAATTGATACTGGGTTGAGACTCATTATTAAAATTAATAAAAGTAAACTTTAGGTGTGTTTAATTGAATAGTCTTTGATGCTAATATTTTGTTTGTAAAGGAGCTTTAAATTATGGATCAAGAAAAAATTGGAAAGTTTATTGCTGATAATAGAAAAAAACAAAAATTAACACAAGAACAGTTAGCCGAAAAATTGCATGTTAGTAAAAATGCCGTTAGTAAGTGGGAACGAGGGTTAAACTTACCAGATGTATCACTTATGGAAGATTTATGCCAGATACTTAAGATATCCCTAATCGAATTATTTGCTGGTGAGTATTTAAAAAAACAAGATGTTTTAGAACAATCAGAAAAAAATATATTAAGTATTCTTAAATTTAATGCAGATTTGAAAAAGAAAAAATGGAAAATAGCTATTATTTTGGCAATATTATTAATAGTAATAATTAATCCTGTAAAATGTTTTTTAGTAAAATATGGCTATGCTATAAATGACAATCTAAGACATTGTCAAAGATATGAATCTGGTAAAGGCAACATTAAAGGTGAAGTAAATACTTATTATTATGAAAATATTAATATGGATTTTGAAATAGGGGCCAATAAAAATGGGTATGCTGTTTTTAAAAATCCTGAGCGAGCTTATAAAAGATTAAAGAAAGATTACGCTAAAGGGATAATGGCTATTGCTAGAGAATTTAGATTGCTCCCACTTACTAACTTTAATTTTAGAGCTTATAGTAATTACGGATGGCAACTAACTTGGGGAACAGAGGAAGAAAAAGAGCAGGCTCATTTTGTTTCTGATTTCTTTGAGATTTATGAAAATAGTTTTAATCAAGTTTACAATATATCAGGGTGGCAATTAATTTAGAAATTAAAAATATTAAAAAAGAGATTTTGATTAGATAACTAAAGAAATTAATATTGACTTCTCAAGGTAAATATATTACGCTTTAAGTAGTATAGGAGATTAGTGATGAAGAAAAATTATAAAATAGCAGTAATTGCGATAGTAGTTATTATTTTCTTTATTATGTTTGGTTTCTTTTATGATAAAAGTAATAAGAATAATAATGAAAAAGTAACTACTTATGATAGAAAAGTAATGGATATTAAAAACACTTCTAAGAGTGATGAAGTATGTGCCGATGCCTTAGAAGAATTTTATCAAGATGATAAATATAAATACTCATTTCCTTGTATGATGAGTAGTAAAATCATTGTTTATTTTAATGATGGAACTCAAGAATATGTAAGAGATGCTCTAAATAAAAAAGATATAGAGATTAGTGATTTAGATAAATACGAAATAAAGTATT
>CAKOMH010000014.1:0-29433 GCA_934096595.1 uncultured Bacilli bacterium
AAGTAAAGGCATGGCTTCCTCAGAAATGAAAATTTGCTCGAACATTACATCCCAAGTCATAGGTAAAACAAAATCGGTACCTTTATTTTCTTTTAAAGTTCTCTCTATTTCTTTCTTGCTTTTCATTAATCATCACTTCCTTTTCCATATTGTTTTTGGCAAAATTTTTCATAGATTCACCTCCTTTTCTTAAGAAGGATATAATTTATCCTTCTAATTATATATATTGGTAAGTGAAGTCTAATTTCCTTCAAAAATTTCAAAAAAATTAAAATTTATTGTCTTTTTTTGCTATTTTTTACCTTTCTTTACACTTTTTTTACACTATTTAGACTAAATAATTAGCAAGAGTAGGTGAGGTATTTTAAGCTTCAATTATTTATATTATAATTTTAAACGAAGGCTATTTGGTCTTCTGGTTTTACCTAAAACCTTCATTGTCTGTTACAGCGCCTTATCCAGTCCCCTTCTAACTTTGATGCGACATGGGGCAATGCTAATGAGTGGAATCAGAATAGCGCTGGCAACCTCAATCCATGGTGGGATGTTACTAACAGTCTTGGTGCCCGCCCAGATTCCTACTAAGATAGATTTAGATTTATGACACTAGTGATTAATGGCTACGGCTGTTAATATAAGAAGTAATTTTCTTTTAAGAAAATAATCTATTATAGATTGGAAACAAGGTTTAACCATGGCAATTTGCCTAAAGATATAGCATAGATACTATTAGACATGATTTATTAGTTGGAAACTATGTTGCTAAGACTTTCTACGGAGAGTCTTTTAAAATTTAAATAATATAAATTATAAAACTGTATTATAATAGAAGTGGAGCAGAGCTCTAGAGAAAGTCTACAAAACCAAGGAGCTACTTTTGGTCCCCTTCTAACTTTGATGCGACAAACGGTGTTGCACAAGAGTGGAATCAGAATAGCGCTGGCAATCTCAATCCTTGGGGTTGGATACATGATACTTTTGGTGCCCGCCCAGCTTCCTACTAAGATAGATTTAGATTTATGACACTAATGATTAATGGTTACGGCTATTAATATAAGAAGTAATTTTCTTTAAAGAAAATAATCTGTTTATAGATTGGAAACAAGGCTTTTTCTTGGAAATATTCCTAAATAGATAGTATAGATATTGTTAGACATGATTTAATAATTATTAACTATACTAAATTTAAACCGCCTAATAAGGTGGTTTTAAATAATCAAAAATGTATTATAATAGAAGTAGAGCAAAAGTGCTCTAGAGAAAGCCTACAGAACTACGGGATTACTAGTCCCCTTCTAACTTTGATGCGGCGAACGGCAATGCTAATGAGTGGATACAGAATAGCGCTGGTTATCTTAATCAATGGACTTGGGTTACTGACTGGTATGGTGCCCGCCCAGATTCCTACTAAGATAGATTTAGATTTATGACACTAGTGATTAATGGCTACGGCTATTAATATAAGAAGTAATTTTCTTTTAAGAAAATAATCTATTTATAGATTGGAAACAAGGCTTTTTCTTGGAATTTATTCCTAAATAAATGGCATAGATATTATTAGACATGATTTAATAATTAGATACTATGTTAGTTGCTCTCTTCGGAGAGCTTTTTGGTTATTAGAAAATATTTGTTTTAAAAATTGTGAAATTATAATATAATTTAGAAGAAGGCATAAAGCCTTTAGGCTATATCTAAATCCTTATTGTTTTTTAAGCGTACTACTTTGTCCCCTTCTAACTTTAATGCGACGAACGGCGTTGCTAATGAGTGGAATCAGAATAGCGCTGGTTATCTCAACAACTGGTGGGGTGTTAACAACAGTATTGGTGCCCGCCCAGATTCCTACTAAGATAGATTTAGATTTATGACACTAGTGATTAATGGCTACGGCTATTAATATAAGAAGTAATTTTCTTTAAAGGAAATAATCTATTTATAGATTGGAAACAAGGTGTAGCCTAGGTATTAACCTAAACATATGGCATAGATATTGTTAGACAGGATTTAACAGTTAGATACTATGCTGCTGCCACCTATTAGGTGGTTCTTTTATTTTTTTAACAAGTTATGATATAATCAAGAAGAGTTACAAAAGTTTGTAATCTCAGGGTAAGTCTATTAATGATTGATTGGCCTTACTGGTTTTCTCGTTTGTCCCCTTCTAACTTTAATGCGACGAACGGCAATGCTAATGAGTGGATGCAGAATAGCGCTGGCTACTTGAGCAATTGGGGTGTTAACAACACTCTTGGTGCCCGCCCAGATTCCTACTAAGATAGATTTAGATTTATGCCACTAGTGATTAATGGCTACGGCTATTAATATAAGAAGTAATTTTCTTTAAAGAAAATAGTCTATTATAGATTGGAAACAAGGCTTATCCTAGGGTATCCTAAAGATAAAGTATAGATATCACTAAACATGATTTAGTGATTATAAACTATATTGTTGCACTTTTCTATTAAAAATATTAATAGGGGAGTGTTTTCTTTTGAAAAATATATTAAATTGTAACATTTTGATATTGAAATTTTTGTAACATTTTATATTGACATCTACACTTTTATTTTTGATGTAAAAGTATTAAATTATTTCAAATTTTAAGAAAATAATTTATAATTAGAGTGGAGCAGTACTCCAGGGATAGTCTATTTTGCATGATCATCTTGTCCACTTTAGGCCCCTTCTAACTTTAATGCGACAAGCGGCGCTGCTAATGAGTGGAATCAGAATAGCGCTGGGTATCTGACTAACAACTGGGTTACCGACGGTTATGGTGCCCGCCCAGATTCCTACTAAGATAGATTTAGATTTATGACACTAATGATTAATGGCTAAGGCTATTAATATAAGAAGTAATTTCCTTAAATGGAAATAATCTATTATAGATTGGAAACAAGGCTATTCCTTGGTAATTTACCTAAACATATAATATAGATATCATTAGACAAGCTTTAATGATTATAAACTATATTACTTTACTTCCTTATCAAAATTAGTGGTAGGGAAGTATTTTAAATTATAAAAAAGTAGCTTATAATGAAGATGGAACATAGGCTCGAAGTAATTTCCTTTTAAGAAAATAATCTTTTACAGATCGGAAACAAGACTTATCCTAAGTTATTCTAAAGATAAAGTATAGATATCACTAAACATGATTTAGTGATTATAAACTATATTGTTGCACTTTTCTATTAAAAATATTAATAGGGGAGTGTTTTCTTTTGAAAAATATATTATAATGTTATTGGAATCTTAAAATATTTATTGTGGTAGTAAAAAAAATCGTTATACAGCCTAAAAAATATAGTTAGTTTACATTTGGAAGTAAAATATTTTAAGATTCTTGGTAATATCCTTACATTCATGTCCAAGATTTTTCTTTCCCTTCTAACTTTGATGCGACATGGGGCGATGCTCGTGAGTGGAATCAGAATAGCGCTGGCTATCTGACTAACAACTGGAATGTGGCTAACAGTCTTGGTGCCCGCCCAGATTCCTACTAAGATAGATTTAGATTTATGGCACTAGTGATTAATGGCTACGGCTATTAATATAAGAAGTAATTTTCTTTTAAGAAAATAATCTATAATAGATTGGAAACAAGATATTACCATGACTATGTCAGAAGATAAAATATAGATACTGTTAGACGAGATTTAACAGTTATAAACTATGTTATGTTCTCTTCGGAGAACCTTTTTAATTTAAAAAACAAGTCAGTTTTGACTTGTTTAATAGATAAATTAGCTTAGGTTTTCTATTTCTTTAATAGATAAGCCTGATGATTTAGCAATAATATCAATACTAATGCCAGCAAGTTTTAAGTTTTTAGCCATATCTAGGGCCTTGTTTTTAGAACCCTGTTCTCGAGCCTCTTCTCTGGCCTCGGCTAGTTCAGTGTTACGAACTATTTCTTTATAGTTATCTTCTTCCCCATTTTCAAATAGTCTGATATATTTATCATCACTGGATAATTCCTTGGCTCTAGCCACTATTTTTTTGGCTTTTTCTTTACTCATAATTTCATTCAACTCTCTTTCAAATACTTTAATATTACAAGTAGATAAAATTCTACATATTTTTGCCCAATTTTCTTCTTGGCTGTTAAGATAAGTATACCGCTTATTTAAAGCTTTATCTATATTAATATTAATAGTTTTAATACTATCATCAATAATTTTCCCAAAATCAGTACGAGATACTCCTGTCTCAACTAAATATTCTGATTTATGGTTATAAGAATTTAGATTAACAATGATTGTATTATAGGCTTTCTTATATTTGCCATTTTTAATTTCTAAGGCTCCCATTTCAACTTTAAAAGCATAGAATGAATTTCTCATAACCATGATACGAGAGGAATTCATTTCTAAAATACATTTAACTGTTTTTTTGCCATTTTTATAAGTTATTAATAAATCACTTTTACTGCTAGCATCAATTATTGAATGCTGGGGCAAATCCTTTGGCATCAGTTTAATCTTACCTTTAATATCTTTGATATCTGTGTCTTCGATAATAGATACTATGTATTCTGTTAAAGGGATAGTATCATTAGATATAAACATCTGATTAAACATGATATCCCATACTAAGGGGAACATAAAATTCGAAATGTTATGTTCTTTATTATAATGCCATATTTCGATAATTTTGTTTTTCTCTAACATTGTAAGCCTCCTCCTGTATTTTTAAAACAAATTTTTGCATAGTATCACCTCCGTTTCTTAGAAGGGTATTATTTATCCTCCTAATTATATATATTGGTAACACCTTGCTAATTTCCTTCAAAAATTTGTAAATTTAATTAAAAAATAACAATTTTTGACAAAATAATTAATAAAAGTTATCTTTCAGTAAAAAATGTTATAAATTATAAAAAAATAGCTTATAATGAGGATGGAGCATAGGCTCTAGGATTAACCTTTTTATGTTGCTATTTACCTGCTTTGCCATCGGTCCCCTTCTAACTTTGATGCGACAAACGGCAATGCTCGTGAGTGGAATCAGAATAGCGCTGGTTATCTGAACCCTTGGAACAATGTGGATAACACTTTTGGTGCCCGCCCAGATTCCTACTAAGATAGATTTAGATTTATGACACTAATGATTAATGGCTACGGCTATTAATATAAGAAGTAATTTTCTTTTAAGAAAATAATCTATATAGATTGGAAACAAGGTTAGTCCTTGGTAATTTACCTAAACATATAATATAGATATCATTAGACTAGTTTTAATGATTATAAACTATATTGCTTAAAAATCCGAAAATGATCTTTTCGGATTTTTAAAAGTTAAATAATACCTCGGATAATCCGCGGGTTCGGTTTAGCTTTAGCGATGAGTCTTTAAAATTAAAACTCCTTTGTCATAATATATAATGCAATCTGGCAAAAAGCATTAAAAATAACAAAGGAGGGATGCCCAATTAAGGAAATGAATAGTTTATCACACACAAAGTGAAATTGTAAATATCATATAGTATTTGCCTCAAAGTGTAGAAGAAAAGAGAACAATTAACCCTAGATAATATAGACCAGTTTATTGATAGTCACTAAGCAAAGCATTCTAAGATGATATAGAAAAACCACTAGAAGTAGTTGTTGCCTGTTAAAAGCTAAATAAAAAGCCTCACTTAAGAGACTTTTTACTATCTGTTGTAGTATTCAACGATTAATGCTTCGTTAATATCAGGATTTAATTCACTTCTATCAGGGAAACGAAGATATTTTCCAGTTAACTTATTAGCGTCAAATTCAACATAAGCTGGTCTATTTAAAGTAGCTTCAACAGCAGCTTTAATAGCAGGATGGTCTAAAGATTGTTCTTTAACAGCGATAACATCACCAGGTTTTACTGTATATGAAGGAATATCAACTTTGATACCATTAACAGTAATATGACCATGGTTAACAACTTGACGAGCAGCACGACGAGTAGTAGCAAGTCCCATACGGTAAACTACATTATCAAGTCTTGTTTCAAGAAGTTGTAGTAAATTTTCACCAGTAATACCAGCCATCTTAGTAGCGCGTTTAAATGTTTTAGCAAATTGCTTTTCATTTAAACCATACATGAATCTAACCTTTTGTTTTTCTTGTAACTGAACACCATATTCGCTTAATTTTCTACGACGGTCTTGTCCATGAATACCAGGAGCATAAGGTCTTCTTGCAAGTTCTTTACCATTTTCTAAAGTAGAGAAACCAAGATGACGAGATTTCTTATATTGAGCACCAGTGTATCTAGCCATAAATAATTCTCCTTTCATTATATTTGCTTTTACTTAGTACGAACCCGAAGATTATAGGGGAGTCTATCTAAATACTTTCTCATAGGCAGAGATAGATACTTATAACCATAAATGGGATAGACACTTCAATAAGCTTTTGGGCACTGCCAATTAAATGCAAGAATAATTTACCATATCCATAAATATAAGTCAATCAAACTGCTAAAATTTGTTTAAATTTGTCAGAATAAATTGTATTTTTAGTCAAAAAATGATATTCTTATATTAGTTATGATAGAGAAGGGCAAGTGTAAATATGAAAAATAAGATAAAAATAAATTTTCGAGACAAAAGAACGATTATATTATCCATATTATTAGGACTCCTTTTAATCGGCCTAATAATATTTATTTGTGGTAAAGTATTTCATAAAGATAAAGAAATAACACCAGAAGATCCTACAACTAAGGAATTTGAAAACTATCTTAAAGATGCTATTAAACCGTTTGATGAAGATACCATTAAAGATTTTATTAGTAGTACAGATAAACTATCGACAATTGATTCCATTTATTGGGGAGCCATTTATTCAGATAAAATAGGTAATGATTTAAAAATTATGTATACCTTAAGTAGACTAATCTATAATGATTCTGATTTACTTAGTTACATGAAATCAAAAAATATGTTCGATGAAGAATCAGGCTTATCAGAAGTTACATTATCAATCAAATTTATCAATAAAGCTTTAAATGCTAAATTTGTTGATACTAAGATTGCTGCTAATGACGAATTTACTACAGGCTACTATGATGGCATTGCGGCTGTTATGTGTGATACAGAAAATTGTATCGTTTCAGTTAGTAAAGATAAAGAACTTGATAATAGTTCTTTAGGATCATATATATCAATAAAAAGTGATTTAACTAAGAATAAAGAAGGTTATGAAATAACTGCCCAGCATTATTATTATGAATTAGATTTAGATGGAAACTTACAATTAGATGTTTATAATAATGCCTTTAAAGAAAAACAATTTTGTAGTACTTCTATAACTTATTTGTATGCTAATAACTACAAACTTCCTGATAGTTGTGATGCTAATGCTACTCTTGATAAAACGAAGTATACATTTGATAAAAATTATCGCTTTGTTAAATCAGAAAATATTTAAAAGGAGAAATAATCATGCATAAACGAAAAATATTAGTAATTTTATTAAACATTATTGCCTTTTCTGTTATAGGATTAAAGAATGTTTCCGCAGCAGCTTGTACCTTAGAACAACAAGTAAAGGTTAATAATGAAGCTGGCCTTGTTACTTACAGCGTTCAGCCTTTTGAATATCATTACAGCGATCCTGATGCTAGTGCTGAAAATAAAGATAGCGTTGAGACTCAAATTTCTGGATACTTGGGAATGCTAGAGATTTACAATTTAACTGATAATATTTATGTGACTGTTGCTAATTCTAATGAAAATAGTCAAACAAAATATACTTATAATGATTCTGCTGATGGGACAGTTAGTTTAAGTACTGGTAGTATGGAATATTTGAAAAATTATACAATAAGTATTTTTGCTAGTAATGAAGACTGTAGTAAAAACGCTATTCGAACCATTGATATTGTAGTGCCTCGTGAAAATAGATATTATTACTCTGATTATTGTGAAAATTATCCTGATTACTTTTATTGTTCTCAATTCTTAAATCTAGAAGAAATATCCCAAGATGATTTTAATCGCGGGATAAAAGAGTATGCTAAGACTCATAAAAGTGCAACAAATGATAATAGAAAAGAAGGCATAATTGAAGCAACTGCAGATTTTGCTAAAAATAACTGGCTAATAATTACTATTGTTATCATAGTGATTTTAGGAATTATGGCGGGTGCTATTGTAATAAAAAATAAAAAAAGAAAGAAGCAGATAGTATAATGAAGAAATATAGTAAAGCCTTAATATTAATATTATTTCTACTTACTAGCAATGTAGGTTTTGTTAACGCTACTAGTGATAATAATGCTACTTGCTGTAAATACATAACTAATGGTAAAACTGGTTATAAATGGATAAATAGTAATGCTACTTGTGCTAATCCAGTAGACAGTAGTTATTGCAAAGATATACCAAATAATACAACAACTACAGAAGATACTAAAGGCTGCTATGCTAATAGTAGTGAATCTTTGTTTGAATATGTTGAAAAATCGAAGGCTCGTAGTGGGTGGCATTTAGTAAATTATGATGAAGCAACATGTAATACCTTTATTAAAAACATTGCCGATGATGCAGCAACAAAAGCTGAACAAAGTGCTGGCAACCAAGTAATTGTTGGTGCCGATACAACTGATGGCTCTAAAAACACTTGTAAAAGTTATACCGTAAAAAGAGTAAGGGAGTATAATAACAGCCTTTATTCTGGTATTTCTAGAGGAAATAATAAATATTTTTATAGTCCTGTTTCTGTTTCATTTAGTGATCCATATACAACTAACAGAGCTAATCAGTATTATGTTTATCAGACTACCTCTAATTGTAATGATGACAATAAAAATGTTCCGGCATTCTGTATCGATCCTGGGGCTGAAGGTGCCTCTCCTAGTGGGACTAAATATCGTCCAAGTACGGATTCTATAATTGATAAAAATACTAAATTTGGTCGTGGTATGACTAAACTTTACATCTACTGGTATGTAGAGAAAAAAGACGAAATAATGGCTGATTATAATGGCTCAGCCGAAGGAAAAGAAGACTACTTAAACTATATAATGAATACTATTTCTCGTCTTCTTGTCATAAATTATGGAAAGGAAGCTGGTATTTCTAATATTTGGGCTAAAAAGACTTGGGGAAATGATGAAAAGAAAGCTTGGCAAAAAGGCAAACTAGTAAAATCTAGTGGTATGAATGAAACTTCTTGGAATCGTTTAAATACTGTTTGGAATGATGTCAAGAAAACTGCCGAAGGTAGTGGAGATGTCGTAAGTAAAGAAGATTTAGACAACGAGGTACAATTATATCTAGAACAAGATAGTGCTTCTATGACCCAGTCAAGTGTTGCGGCAAGTTTTACGATTACGATTAAAGCTGATAAAAAAACTATTTTAGATGATATTTTAAATAACAAAAAATATTCTCTAAGTTTAAGTGATGAAAAAGATAACGCTATCGCTCTAGATGCTAATGACTATAAAATGGGTGAGTGGAACCGCGTAAGTGATACTAGTGCTAATGTTAAAATTGATTTAAAAAAAGCAGATCTTGGGGTCGTAACTGATTCTGTTAATATTAACTTTAGTATTACAGCCAAATCGGAAAAATCTTTAAAAAATATTATTTTATTACAATCTGTTACTAGTGTTTCTCCAAAATATAAACAACCATATCAACAATTTATAACTTTCTTAAATGGTACTTTAGGAAGAACAGCTAGTTTAAAAGTAAATTATGATATAAAGAAAGAAAAGACATCTTGTACACCACTTTATTATACAGATTGTAAGTCAACTGCATCGGTATATCATTTAGTTGAAGGAACGCAATCCCCAGAAATATATAGTCAAATTATGTCTTCAATTAAAAGTATTGATGAATTAAACACATTCGTTAATGATGTAAAGAGTGCTATTGATCGGTTAAAAAACTTCTCCTTATCATTAAATGATTTAAAATTAGTTGGTGGTTTAACTAAGAATGTTTCTGAAAAAACAAGCTCTATCAATCAATTGATAGGCGAATTAAAAAATATTCTTAATCGTGTTAATGTTAATAATAATAAACTAGCAGCTAACTTAAAAAATTCAATTAGTGATGCTGTTGAAAGAGGTAACTATTTAACTTTATTAAGTTATATAACTGGTAGTATTTCTGATACGATAAGTAATGGGGTTGATTATGATGAACTCTTAAAAGAATATAACGAGATACTAGATGCGGCCAAAGCAGCTAAAGAGGCAGGTCAAGTAACTGATTCTACTTATGAATTTTTAACTAATATTAAGAATATGTTAAGTGCTGGTAAGAGTGTTGGTGGTATTAAAAATATTATTGGAGCTGCTACTACATTAGGAAATTATTTGGTTAATAATAAGGGTTTAGATTCTGATGGAATTAAAGGTTTCTCTCAAGTCTTTACAACATTCACGAGTAATTTAGTAACTAAAACTCAAGATGGTATGAGTGGCATTGTAAATAGTTTTAATGATATTGCAAGTAAGATTACTAATGTTGTAAATAATGGTGGTAAACTTACAGATGTTTCTAACATTTTTAGTACTCTTACAAGTTCTATAAGTGTTGATTGGGAAAAATGTATTATTGGCGATGATACAAATGATCCAACTGATCCTAACGGTAATTCTTATACTGTTCAATCTGAAAATAGTTATTGTAAAGTTGTTTGTAAAGAAGACTATGCTATTAAAACTCCTGGTAAATTAGGTACTGTTTATGCTGGTCAAAATATTTCTGTTAATTTAGATAATGTTTATCATGCAACTGTTGGTATGGCTGGTCAAAGAACTTGTGTAACTACTTCGATTGATAATCAAAAATATGTTGATGCGGCTGTTGCTAAAAAAGAAGAAATAAAAAATAAATATAATGAATTTAAAAAGAATTATGGCAAATATAAAGGAGCACAAACAACAGGTGTATCTGACCCTCATAAACCAGAAATTAAAGAAAGCATTGCGGACATATCTGGTGCTAGAGAAAAATTAGAAATCATAGCAAAGGGAATCGTTGAAGATGGTGTTAAAGCATTTATTCGAACATTAGTTCCTAATGATTTAGATGTACAATATAGTTATTTAAGTAATTTCAATTCAAGTGATTTAATAACAATTCTTACAAATTGTCTTACGGCTGGCGGCACCGATAGCATTACTGATGAAGTGCTTGATGCAATGATTGGCAACGATGAAGGTTCAAAAAAATTAGCCGAAAGTAATAAAGATACTTACGACGCTGCCAAAAAAGAATTTGTTAAGGCAATCCAAAAGAAAATAAAAGAAAGTGCTGGTGAGATTGCTAAGGCTTTAGTAACTGAAGCTGGTGGCGATGCCTTATTATTTGGTTTGCAAACTTTATGTAATATATCCCAAAATGTTCAAGCTTTGCCTGAACTTATCGGAGCTATATTCAAACTTCTTGCTGGAGGATGTCAGGCTTGGGCTTATGCATCAGAAGCTATAACTACTACTGTAAATACTTTATCAAAAGATGAAAATCTAAAGATCTTATGGATTGAAGATGGTGGTAACTTTGATTATGGTTATCAAGTCCATAGTTATAAAACTGATACTGAAAATACAACTTTAAGTGAAAAAGAAAAACTTTTAAAAGCTCAGTTAGATGTAGATAATCCTACTAAGGTTCATGTTAATAAAGGTGATGATGAATCGGCAAACTTTGAATCAAACTCTATTTTGATCCCAACTTTAAAAAATAATGGTGGTTATACTGCTGGTTATGTCAAGTTTGGAGCTACATTTCATTTTAGCCAAATTCAGGTGGCTGTAAATTCATTTAATAATTTTGTTTCATATAGCGGTAAAGCTTATGAAAATATAGCTAATGGTTTAAAAACTGTTAATGATGATTTAAATGAACTTAGTAGTGTCTTTAAAGATACCAAAAATTTAAAAAATGGTAAAAGTGCTTTAGAAGGTTTCAAGTTTGAAGATACTCAAAAAGCAAGTTTACTTGCAGCTGCAAATAGAATTTCTAGTTTAATTAATAGTGTTAGCACATTAATTAATAGTATGGATAAACTTCAAGCTAATGCTTCGGTTCTAACAGATTACTTAATTGATTTTGTTTATGACTTTATGGGAATCTTTAATAATAAATATTATACGATTTCACAAATTCGTCATACTATGGAAAAAAATAAAGTGGATTATAATAATTTAGTTGAACAATTAGAAGATATGGCTTCTAACATGAGTGATTGTACTACTTGGAATAATCAATATAAATTTAATCCAAATATAACATTTAGTTACAATTATACTGGTACTTATTTTAGTAATAAAAAAGATTCCAGAACTAATGAAATTAAGTTATCTCCAATCAATCAGGAAGATATTGAAGAAGTATATTATTACTGCGATAGTGATGTTGATATAAATGATGCTCAAAAACTTAGTACGATTCTTAGTGGTAAATGTATTACTTCTGATGATTTAATTGGTGGTATTATAACATCTCTATTAGGAAATAATAGTGAGTATGCTGGTATCTTAAAGAATTTAACTGGTAATGTTAAGGCTATTAAATCTTTATTAAGTAATACTAAAAATAAAGATATTCTAAATAATTTTGATGTATCTAATGTAACTTCATTTATTACTAATATTTTAGGGGTTAATACTGACGATGATACTGATGCCAATGATGATACCGTTTTAACAACAAATGTTCCTGGTCGTATATCTTATACTCTTATTAATGGTGGCACATCAATAGGTAGCGTCGGTAATGCCATTAAAACAGATGGTTTAAATGGTCTAATTGTTGAACTATCTAAAAACCTAAAATATACTTTAATTAATGAAAACAACATCAAATATCGTAATGTTGGTCGTGTTATTAAAATATCTCGTGCTGGAAATCCGGGTATAGCTATTTCCGGTATTCATGCTCAATCATTAGTATCTAATGCCTTAGCGTTCTTAGGTGGTAATAGTGAAATTTTAAGTAAAATATCTGATGTTTTAGAAAAAACTACCGGCTTACAATTAATTTATTATAAATCGAGTCAATCTTATTGGACAACAAGTAATAAAGGTATTTATACAACAGCTCCTACTTCATCTGATTCTGTTTATATTGATAATGGTGATAAGGCTCTAACAAATCCAGATATCGTTTCCGGAAATAGTAGTGAAAAGAAAGCTGATGGAACATCTTATCCGCTTCCACTTGATACTAAAGCTGGTACATATATATATAAGATTAAAATAAATAATGTAGGTGAATATTATAACAATAACTTCTCATTAGGTCGTATTATGGACGATAGCGGTTATATAAGTGGTACTTTTGCTAACCAATATGTATGTAAATATGATGTAAAAACAACACCAGATGATGGGGATGAGACATGCAAAACTATCTTAGAATCTGATGTTTGTAAAGACTCTAATGGTTACTTTAGAGAACAATATGTTAAAAACACAAATTATGCTCAAACTAATGGCATTGAAGAAAAATTCAATATTTGTGTTACGGCTCTTTTAGATAAGAATTGCTGTAATGAGGTTGGTACTAAAGTTCCAAGCGCTAGCGAAGAACGATATAACCAAATGTGTAGTGATCAATGTTCCGGTGTAACTTTCTATAATGCTATTACGAATGGCAGTGCTCTTAATAATACTACTAATAATAATGCTAATTCGGCTTTAATAACTAAAAATGGTACTCTAAACTTTGTAACTAAAGTAGTATCTAATAATAATATGTTCCCTAATGGCGATACAACTAAGAGCTTTAATTATAAAGGAACGACTTCTGGTCATGAAAATAAAGATGAAAATGGTAACCCACAACCTCAAGAAATTAGTAAAATAATTGAACAATGGGAAGAAAAAGGTGATAGCATTTATGATGCTGATGCGGATTTCTCAATTGATTTAAATGCGGCATGTATTGCTAAAATTAAGAGTTACAATGATGAACAAGAAAAAATTGATTTAGGTTTTGGTGATTACACATTAGGTTCTATTAGTAAAGAGTCTCGTGAATATAAATCTAAATTCTTACAAGATTTAAGAGAAAATCCAGGAACATGTGTAATTAAAGAAAAAACCACAAATTAGGGTAGGAAGGTGAAGAAAATATGAAAGAATCTTATTGGGGTTACTGGTTAGTAATGTTAGGTATCCTAGTAATAGGCGTTATGTTACTTGTAAACAGCACCACAACTGGTACTACCCAAGACTATTATGAATTAAAGGAGACAACATCAGCCGCTATGGTTGATGCTGTCGACTACTCATATTATCGTTTATATGGCGATATTAAAATAGCTAAAGAAAAATTTATTGAAAATTTTATCAGGCGTTTTTCTGAATCAGCTACAATGACTAAAAAATATAATATATCTTTTTATGATATCCAAGAAGTACCTCCTAAGGTTAGTGTTAAGATATCGAGTGTTAGTAACAGTGTGAATGTTGCTAATAGTGCTAACTCATTTGATTTAGTAAATAAAATCGATATGCTTTTGTTAGCGGGGGATTCTAATGGGACAACACCTCCTGGTTCTGATCCCAATAAGTCCAAACTTGGCATGTGTAAGATGGATATTGATATAACTCTTGCTAAAGTATTTAAAGAATTACTAAAAGATGGTTCGACGAGTTTAATTCCTCAAAATCTGGCAAGTAACATTTTAAATGCTAAAGCAAAACTTTCTAACTTGACTAAGTGGGCTAAGGAAGATGAAGAACTTACCAGTGCTGAAGGTAACTATTGGTATGAATTTATTGATGCCTTTACTAGTGATTTTGAAGAGTCAATGGGTCAAACTAGAGATTCAATGGGATTATTCGTTGTCTATGATCCAACCAGACCACAAGAAGCTGGACATACATTTAATGGTTATAATGATGAAAAATATATTGAATATCGTGAAAGTGGTATCTTAGGATATGCTTATTACAATAGAGAATGGATAAGCCATGATTAAGGAGAATAAAAATGGATAAAATAAAAGAAGAAATAAAAAAAGTCTTATCAAACAAAAATACTTTAACAATTCTAATTGTTATCATTGGTATTATTTGTTTATATGCAATTTATAATTACCGGGTAACCCAAGCGGTAACGACAATTCGCGTTCCTTATGCGAAAAAAGAACTTACTAGCCGTAGTCAAATTACAACAGATGCCATTGGCTATACTGAATTACCTAAAAGAATAGCTAGAAACCTTGGTGTGGTAACCTCGGCTGCTAATATAACTAATAATTATGTAAAATATGGTGAAACCATTCCCGCTAACAGTTTCTTTTATAAAGATTATATTGTTACTTTTGAAGAAGCTACAACTAATGAATTTTCGGATATTCCGGATGGTTATACTGCTTACAACTTAGCTGTTGATATCAACTCAACTTATGGTAATTCCATTTATACGGGCAATTATGTTGACTTATTTGTTAAAGCAACCTCTAATGCTAATCGCGTTATCTTTGGTCGTTTAATTCAAGGTATTAAAGTTCTAGCTGTTCTAGATTCTAGTGGTAATGATGTCTTTGAATCATCAACCGAAACTAGAACTCCGGCGCAAATGTGGTTTGCTGTTCCTGATGAATTATATACTTTATTAAAGAAAACCGAATATATTGGCGGAATTACTGTGATGCCAATTCCAAGAAACGCTAGTTACTCCGCAACTGATCGTGATGCAACAATCGATTCCCAATACATTCAAAACTTTATCTTGTCAAAATCAATTACGGTTAGTCAAAATTTCAGTGCTAATACTGATACTAATACAAATCAAGATAATACGAATACAGGAGAGTAGAAAGGATATTTATGAAAAATGCACTAGCCCCTTTAAAAAGGTTTATTCAAAATAAAAACACCGTAACTATTATTTGTGTAGTAGTTGGGATCTTAACATTAGTAATCGGTTATAATTACCGCGTTAATAAAAGTATTGATTTAGTAAGTATTCCTTATGCTCTAAAAGAAATACCTCGTAAAACGCAAATTACTAAGGATATGATTGGTCATGTAAAAGTACCTCGTTCCTTAGTAACTAATGCTAAGAATATTATTCAATCTGATAAAGAGTTAATAAATTATTATTCTAGTTATTCTACGGATATTCCTGCTAAAAGTTTGTTTTACAAAGAAGCAGTTTTAAAAGAAGAACAAATGCCTGATTATGCTTTTACTAATATGCAAGATGGTTATACGGTTTATTCGTTAAAAGTAAATAATAAATCAACTTATTCTAACCGTTTCCGTCCGGGAGATTATATCGATCTTTATATGGAAGCTAAAGATAATAATAAAGTTATGATGGCTATCTTAGTTAAATCAATTAAGATTAAAGCAATCAAAGACTCATCAGGGAATTCCATTTTAGAAAATACTTTATCTGGAGGAACTCCTTCCGCTTTGCTATTTGAAGTAGAAGATAGTTTATTTGATTTATTAAAGAAGAGTGAATATGTTTCTAATGTCGAAATTATTCCGGTTCCAAGAAACTCAAATTATACAAAAGAAGAAGGATCAACAACTGTTTCAACAGAGGAAATAACTAATTATATTTATAATAAAACGGAGACTATAACAAATTAGAAAGAATGTGGTAAATAATGAATGAAGCAATATTTGAGCAAATGGACTTCGGTCCGTTAGCAGAATTTTTAGCCGATGATGATATTACCGATATTTCTTATTCTAATAATGGTCAAGTTTGGTTAAAAACATTATCGAAGGGCGTTTATCAAGTTGAACGCCCCGACATTAATAATACTTTCATGGAAAAGTTAGCCTTCCAGTGTTCTAATGTTATGGGTAAAACTTTTAATATGGCTCATCCCTTATTAGATGCTGAGTCGGCTGAACTTCGTATGAATTTTGTTCACGAATCAATTGCTACCAATGGGATTGCTTGTTTGATTCGTAAAACACCAGCCAAGATTCGTTTAAATAAAGAAAAGTTATTAAATGAAGAATATATTACCGAAACCCTACATGATTTTTTAATGAATTGTGTAGCGGGCCACTGTAATATTATTGTTGCTGGAGAGACTGGTTCTGGTAAAACTGAGCTTTTAAAATACTTAGCTAGTCATATTAAAGAAAATGAAAAAATTATCACGATAGAAGATACTTTGGAGTTGCACTTAGACCGTATTTTCCCGCACCGCGATATTGTTGCAATGAAAACTAATAACATTTGTAGTTATACTGATGTTTTAGTAGCCTGCATGCGTCAAAACCCTATTTGGATTTTACTATCCGAGGTTCGTTCAGGCGAGGCCGTTATGTCGGTTCGTAATGCCATATCATCAGGACATAATATTTTATCAACTATCCATGCCGATAAAGCCTCATCTATTCCCCTTCGTATGTATTCCTTAATGGAATCTAGTCAAGATGTTGAACAGTTCTTAAATACAATTCATAGATATGTTCAAGTTGGCGTTTATGTTAAAGGTTACTTTAGTAAGAAATTTAATCGTTTTCAAAGAGAGATTATCGAAGTTTGTGAGTTTTATGTTGATGAAAATAATAAACCTTGTACTAATGAAATCTATAAAAAAGCTTTAGATGGTCATTATAGTTTAAAAAATCCGACTCAGCATTTATTAGATTATTTAAGTATTCAAAATGTTTTCTTAGATAAAGATACCTTCCATATTGGGAATAATTCTGAATATGATGGTGATATTGAAGAAGATTTAAAGAAATATCATGAAGAAGAAGCGGCCGCTAAAACTAGTAATACATCGGTAAGTAGTGCTGATATAAATAGTGAATCTGCAAATAATCAAGTTAATAATGCTCCTAGTCAAAACCAAAATATAGCTAACCAACTAGCAAGTAATACTCCAAATAATGTTATTAGCAATACTCAAGCAACTCCGGTTTTAGACCAAGTAAGTAATTTAAATGGAGTGGGGATAGCAAATAATATTAACTTAAATAATAGTTTAAATCAAATGCAGACAAGTTCAACCAACTTAAATAATAATCCTGCTAGTTTGGGTAATGACATTTTTGCTAGTCAAACAGTTGCCGAAAATCCTGTAAGTCAAGTAAATAATGCTTCTAATGTTAATGACGCTTTTAATAGTCAAAGTATTACTAATAATGAGATTACTGCTAATAACGGGAGTACTACTGGTAATAATGCTAATTCAAGCTTTAATGGAAGTGTTACAGGAAACATTTCGAATCCAAACCCAAGTAGTCAAGAAGAAGTTTTATAGGAGGAATAAAAATGGAGTTAATAATTTTAATTGCTTTAGCACTTTTTGCTTTCTCATATCGGAATAGTGCTGATACATCTGCTAGTGGAGCCTTTAAATTTATTCAAAATGGCGTAGCTAACCTTTATGATAAATATGCTCCCTATACTTATAAGCAAGTTAGAGAAAAAACTAAGGAATTAGGAGAAGAGTATACCCCTAAACAATATATGGGTCAAGTCGTCTTATTTGCCGTTGTGGCCGGTGGTATTGCTTATCTATACTTCTATAACTTATTTATAACAGTTATTTATGCTTTAATTGCTATCGCTTTTATTCCTTATCTATCTTACTTGCGTACGCAAAGGATTTATTCCGAGTATATCTTTGAACAAATTCAAACCTACACAACCAATGTTATCATGGAATTTAATACGACCCAGAGTTTTGTTAAATCCCTAGAAGGGGTAGTAGAATCAGGTATCTTAGAAAAACCGGTCGTTGATGATGTAAAAACCATGATTGATATGGCTTATGCTAATGGTACTATCGACCAGTCAATTGCTTATTTTAATGAAAAATACCCTTATTATATGGTTAAAAATATGCACCAACTTTTCTATCAGATTACCAAAGAAGGTTCAAGAGATGCTGGGGAGTCTTTAGAAAATATGTCCTTAGATATTGATGCCTTAGTAGAAAGTGTATACCGTGATAGAATGGATAGAGCAAACTTCCATAAAAAGTTCTTAACTTTCGGTATGGCTCTATTCTTACTAGCGGCCGTTATGCAATTTTTGTTAGGAAAAGATTCATATATTAAACTACTTGATATGTGGTATGTACAGTTAATCTTACATTTAATAATAATTATTAACTGTTACTTCTTACTTACAGGTGAGAAATATTATAATGAAGATGTGGGGGTAGAGTAATTATGTATTTTGAAATATTGGGTTTATCTGTTCTTTATATCTTTGTTTTAAACTATACTAAAGTTATTGATATAAAAAAGTGTATCAATGATAATGTAGGATATTTCTTAAGATTTAAAGAAAGTGATTATGACTTTTTAGTTAGAACTCGTTATGGCGAAGGGGTTGATCCTGACTACTTATTTGGAAAAAGAATTACCCAAGGTTTAGTAGTAGGGTTACTAGTAATTTGTTTCTTTATTAATAAGTTTAGTTATATTTATGTCATTGTAGCAATTGTGGCCGGTATCTTGATGTTTAAATCTAGTTATTCTAGTTTAAAGAGTTATTATAAAAATAACTTACACACGATTGATGCCATGTTACCACATTACTTAAAAGGTTTAGAAATCTTAATTCAACACTATACTGTACCGGTTGCTATTGCTAAAAGTGTTGATACGGCGCCTGAAATCTTTAAAAAAGGTTTATTAGAAATGATTGCTAAGATTAATTCTGGTGATAGTTCGATTGAACCTTATATGGAGTTTGCGAGAACTTATCCCGTAAGAGATTCGATGCGTATGATGCGTTTATTATATCGTTTAGGTTTAGGTCGTCAAGATAGAAAACAAGAACAATTATTAAATTTCTCTAGATCTATTTCTTCTTTACAACAAAAGGCTCGTGATACGAAGTATAAAGAAAGATTAGATAAGATGGAAAATAAGACGATGAGCATGCTTATTTCAACTGGTCTTGGTGTTATGATTTTACTTGTTCTTGCGGTAATGCAAATGATGAATGGTTAAGATTAGAACCTCTAAATGGTTCTTTTTTTAAATTTAGGATTACTTCTCAGCCAACTCTAAAAAGTGTTTCTTAGAAGAGAAAAAATGATTGAATAGAGATAAAATAATTGATAAAATATTCTTAGAAAGAAGGGATTTTTAATGAATAAAAAAACAATTGACATAAGAGATGCAGATCCAAATAAAGTTTTAGAAGGCTATTTTATGGCTTCTAAAGAAACCACTTTACAAAGTGAAATATGGGAAAAAACTCATTCCTTAGATAAAGCGGTTGCCATATATCAAAGTATTACTGACCAAAATAATAGTCAAAATGATGATTTTAAGGAGAAAAAGAATAATGAATAATGATGAACTAATAGAATATTTTAGAAATATATCTGCTGATGATTTCTTTGCTTTAACAGACGAAGATTTTAAAAAACTCGGTACAAGCTATGAAGAAGCATATGAAATAATAAAGAAGAATAATATAAAAATACTTAAATTTTACCTAGAAAACAATCAAATGGAAAAGCTTTATGACTTTGATGAATCTTTATTTACTGATGATGTTTTAGAAAATAGTATTGATAATTTAATAGAACAAATATCCGACTCTGAATTTTATAGGAGAGTTCCATGGATTGCTTTATATAGTAAAAAATTATTAAATTATTATTTACAATTAGGAGATATGGAAGTAGCTCTACAATTTGATAGCTCTTTATTTACTGATGAAGTTCTTAAACAATATTTAGATGAAATTACAACTTATATTGATAAAGAAAATTGCCATAATATTAAATCGCTTAGAAGAAGCAAAAGTAGGGTTTTATTTAATTATTATTTAGAAAAAGATGAAATAGAACATGCTCTTTGTTATGCTACCGACGAAGATGTTGAAGCTAATTTAGAGATTTTTGCTAATTATTTAAGTGAGGCAATTAAAGAAAAATATTATCAACCTCCATACATTTTAGCACACAGCAATGCTTTAAAAGCCTATTTATTAAAAACTAGTAGAATACAAGAAGCTATAAATTTGGCAGTTCATAGCCAATCAAAATTTTCTGATGAAGTAATTGAAATGTATTTACCAAACATTGTCAAATTTATAGAGGAAAATAAAAGAATTCCTTATGGAATGGAAAGTAGTAAAAAATTACTTGAATATTTTGTGGAAAATAATAGGGTTGATTTAATATTAGAATTAGATGAAGGGACCATTTGGACTTTTGTTGATAAAAATATTGAGAAAATTGCAGAATATATAGAAAAGAATCTGAAAGTACCGTATAGCCTTATTAGAAATCAAAAATTATTTTTGCGTTTTTGTAAAAAAGGTAATTATGATATAGCTTCTCAATTTAAGATACACTCATTAGATGAAGAATTAGAAGCTAGTGAACTAAAAGGGATAGCTGATTATGTTGAGAATATTTTTTATTCTCATGCTTCTAAGCAAATTCCCGAGATTTTTTCTGAAAGTAAAAGATTGTTTGCATATTATTTAGAACATGATAAGCTCGATATTGCTCTAAATTTCAAACCGTTTTATTGTACAGATGATATTATAGAAAAGTATTTAAATAAATTAGTAGAGTACATCAAAAAAACAAATACGATACCTCATGCATTAGCAGATAGTAAAGCTATTTTAACAAATTTACTAAAAAATAACGAAATAGATTTAGCTATTAAGTTTGGCAGAATTGCCTTTACTGAAGATATAATTGCTAATAATGTCGAAAAGTTAGCTGAGTGTGTTGAAAAACTAGATGAAATTCCAATTGCTCTTTGTACAAGCGAGTCCTTGCTAAGCTATTTATTAAAACATGGAAAAGTAGATACAGCCATGAAATTCAATAAACTTGCATTTACAAAAAAAGTCTTAGACGAAAATGCAAAAACAATTGCTGATTATTTAATTCAAAAAGGGTATAACTACGCTTATGAAAAAAGTTATAGATTATCACTTGATGAATGTGGCCCAGAGTTTATATATAACAAAAGAATTCTTGAATGCATTTTAAAAGAGAAAAAATTTGCGATTGTTCAGCTTTTTAATCAAAGTATATTTGATGCTCAGTTGATTAATGATTATGCCAAAGAATTTGCTAATTATATAATGGAACGCAATGTTACTTTACGCACATTCCATCCTCAAAGAGTTACAATTTATGAATTGATTTCTAAAGACAAACAAATATTTGATATTTTATTACAGCATAATCGTATTGATTTAGTATTAGATTTTGATAGCAAATTTTTTACCGATGAAATAATTGATAAATATAAAGAACAAATAACTGAAGGCCTAGAAAAAGAATATGGATATGTTGATCAAAACGGCTTACCACAAGGGATCAAAAATAATAAAAAATTATTTAATTATTTCATGCAAACGAATAATTCGCTTGCCGGTTATTTTGGACCAGAGATGTATGACGAAAAATATTGTAAAGAACATTTTAAAGAAATGTTAGCATTTATGAAGGAATACATGTTTGGTGATGATACCAAAAGCTTAAGAAGTAGCAAGGCACTTTTAGAACTATTTTTGGAAAATGATAATGTGTTATATGCCTTAAGTTTTAAAGCTGATTTGTTTACAGAAGAATTAATAAATACTTACTACAATAAAATCATAGCTTTCATTGATAACTATAGCAAAGGGCTTAGCTTTGGCGACGGCTTTGGAATCGGTAATAGTAAAGAAGCACTAAAATATTTTATTAAAAAGGGAAGAATCGATTTAATAACTAAATTTAGTGGTAAAACTTTAACGGATGATATTATTCAAGAAAATTTTGATTATATTGCTAAAAGCATAGAAAGCGAACCCAACAACATCGTACCTTATAATTTAAGAGAAAATCGTGTTTTATTAAAAGAATACATTAAAACTAATAGATTGAATATTATTTTACAATTCGAACCTTGCGCTCTTTTAACGGAATATATTTATAATCATTACGAAGATGTAAAAAAATATTTGCTAGCAAAGTTAGATGCCGGAGTAAAATTAGATGATTTAAGATTAAATTATGAATTACCAGAACAATTATTTAAATTATTCTTAAAAAATAATGATATGGATATTGTCTGGAAATTTCCAGATAATATGTTTAGCGAATACCAGATTAGTGATTGTGTTCCTGTATTTGCAAATTATATAATGAAAACAGGTAGTGTTCCATCCCAAATTGCTAAAAGTGAATCAGTTTTAGAATATCTTTTAAATGAAAATAGAATTGATTTAGTGTTTAAATTTGATGAAAAACTTTTGGATTTAAAATTTATTTTGGAAAATATGGCTAGATTTAATGCCTGGCTTCAAAATAAAGAAGATTTCAGCATTGCTAAATTCGAAGTAGAACAAAAACTAAATTCATTACTTTATAATATTGATGAAAAGTTAAGAAGAAGATTCGCATCAAAATATAATGTTACCATTCCTTATGAATTTGTAAAAAAATTAAGAATATATCCTAATTATTATAATTTATTAGACAAAGGACGGGAATATAGTGATTTAATTACCAAAATGATTAATGTCCTTGGCTCTGACAAATTTGAAACTTATTTAATTATTTATCAAGTACTTTACAATTTAGACCATTATCATGAGTTTTTGTATAATTTATTACTTAGTGACATTTTTGATAGTACTCCAATAGGACTAACCGATGAAGAAGTAAAAAAACTAATTTCTATTTTAGTAAAAGACAATATTTACAATATTAAAACACTTGAAGACTTCAAAAACTATGATAAGATAGCTATCAAAAATCACGAACAATATATGGAACAATTGGACGAGAAAAATTATATAGAAACGGTAAGAAGTTATCTATTAAATTATAAGTTTGGCTTAAGCTACTATCAAGCAAGAGAACTTAATCGAAAATATTGTTATACAGTAGAATCAATAAAAGAAAGCGCTTTGCCTAAAGAAATAAAAGACTTCCTTATAAGTTTAAATGATATTTTAACAACTAATGATATCAATAAATTGAAATTTATGCAAATGACTACTAGTAAAATGGAAAATGACTATAGTGCTTATATTATGTTGGATTATATTTTAAGAAATTCATATGCTAAATTGCAAGAAGCTCAATCAAAAAATAATCAAACGGTATCAGAATCAGCTGATATTGGTAAAAAATTAGTAGAATATTTTAAACAAGCTCCAATGGAAATAAAGTTAAAAATTAAAGAAGATGTTCAGGTAAATAACTTATCACCAAAAGAAATTTATGATAAGATTTTATCTGAGGCATATCAAAGTAAAAAAATATAGAGCAAGATAAGACCAAATGACCTAGTTTAATCAGCATTTGGTCTTTTTTTTAGCCTTGATTTATAAAGATTTTCCAATTTTGCCACCGGCGGTGGCAAAATTGGAAATGTATAGAAAAAATAAAGAGTTGATTTCTTGCTATAATTAGTTATTTATCTGATATAATAAAGACAGTTGGACGGTTTAGCCGTTTCAAGATTAATAATGAATTAAGTATGAGGTAAAAAATGAATAAAGAATATTTAAGAGATTTTAGTAAAGAGGAAATTTATGATTTATATGATGCTGTGGTAACAAAAAATAAAAAGCTTTATGATAATATTACTAAGAATAAAATGATTGATATGATATTTAAAGAATATCAAGATTATCATAATATAATTAGTATTTGTACTTTAAAAGAGTTAAATTTCTTAAAGAAAATAGTGGCTAAAGGGTCATTAAAGCCCGATGAATATGATGATAATGAAGAGAACGATTTTATTATTGATAATTTAGAGAATAAACTTCTAATTACGACCTTGGGCGCTACTTTAAAAATTATGGACGGATTAGAAGAAGTAGTAAAAACAGCTGTAGAAAACATGAAGGTATCAAAAATAAAAAGACAAGAAAAATTAATTATTCCTTTACTGGGGCTTTTAAAAGTAATGGGAATTGAACAACTTTCTAATTTGGTTTTAATAATTAAAAAAGTTTATAATGTCGATAAAGAGTTAGATACAATTTTAAGTCATAGCCTACTATTTAACTATTATTGTTTTATAATGGATATTGATGAATTTAAGTTTGTTGCTATTTATCGACCTTACATGGAATATATTGATGAATTAGTAGATTTATATAAAAATAAAGAATTTGGAATTAAAATTTTTAATGATGAAATTCTAACTAGTATTTTTTACTACGAATATGATAAAAAAGATAAGACTGTTAGTAAATTAATGCAAAAGTTAAACTATAGATTTATCAGAGAAGATGCCAATTTAATCGCCCTTTTCGATGCTGATCGTAAACAATTTAAAAATCTTGTTAGTAATGTATTAACTTCTAAAGAGGTGGATACTTTATTAAATAAACTACCTTCTAGTGCTTTTAAAGGCTTATCTAAAGAGCAGTATGCCAAAATTATCTTAGAAGAGCAAAAAGCTTCAAGCAAAATGGATTATAATTATAAAAAGCAAACGGCAAGTTCTTGTCTTAGTGCGGCTGACACTGATTTATTCTATAAAACTTATTTTGCTATTTTAGAATATACTAATAATTATTATCATGTAAATAAAATAAAAATTTATAAACAAAAAGGTATAAATCCTAGTAACTTAGTGCCCGTAATTACTAAATTTATCGAAAACAAAGAGATGCTAGTAGAAAAATTTATCAAAGAAAATCCTTATAAATTTAATCAAGAAGAATTAGATATAGTGCGTGATTATAAAAAGGGAGTAGCGGGTTTATTTATGATTATTAAGTATGAAAAAGACTATACGATGATTATTTCTATTGAAAAAGCTTATATGCTAAAAGGATTAACTTGTCCAATGGATGAAATTGTTCCTTATAATGAATTACCATATCCCGTTATGATGAGGCTTCTACCATTTAAAGGAATGATTATTTATGATGGTATTTTAGCTGGTTATGAAGAATCTATAAAAATGAGTGCAGTTATGAGACAAAAAATTATTGCTGAGGCGGAAAGTTTAGAAAAAAATTACCATTTATAAGGTGATAAAATTACCATATGAGTATTACATAAGCACTGTTATTAACCTAAAAAACGATTTAAAAATGGAGGAATTAAATGGAAAAAACCAATGCGAATGATTATTTAAATAAGGATGTTGTTGTAAAAATTGATAGAAAATTAGGAAGCAGTCATCCTAAACATGGATTTTTATACATGTTAAACTATGGATACATACCGAATACAATCAGCGGTGATGGGGAAGAATTAGACGCTTATGTTGTTGGCGTATTTGAACCCGTTGCAGAATTTGAAGGGCATGTCATAGCAATTATCCATAGGACAAATGATGATGATGATAAATTAGTAGTCGCTCCACAAGGAATAGATTATTCTGATGAGGCAATTAGGGCAATGACTGAATTTCAAGAAAGATTTTTTAAATCGATAATAATTAGATGAAGAATTTTTAATGCTTAAAACAATAAAATCTAAACTCTTGGTAGTATGTAAAACTATTTTCACTACCTAAACGCTGATATAGTGAATATTCTTATGAAAAATTTGAAAATGCTTTAGTTGAAGAAAGAGAAAAATTAAGATCTAAATTTTCTAAAGCCAAAATAAATTCAACTAAATTATATAAAATATTGATAATGAAAAAGTCAAAAATAATTTATATTTTTCATTATATAAAGCCATTATTGAAGAACAAGAAAAGGTGGAAACTTGTAAATATAAGAGAAATAAGCAGCAAAAGTCCGGAATAGATTTTGCAAAGGAACTTGACGAAATAGAACAAATACTAGCAAATAATAATATTGATTATAAAGTGGTAGGGAGAAGAAAATGAAAACGCAAAAAGAAGTAAAAGAAGAAAATACTAAAATAAGTAAATTAATTAATGAATTATTTAAAAAAATAAAAAAACAAAAAAGATGATAGTTTATGGGATAATGATTATTTAATATCTTATTTAGAAAACTAATTAAAGGAGCTGTTAGAAATTGATTTTGTAATAACCATGTGAAAAATTAGTAAAAATGATAGTAATTTGTATTAAGATAACCTCTTGTATTCAAAGGAGGTTTTTTATGTTAAATGAATACGAGCAAAAGAAATACAATACCTTTATTAGGTTTTAAATTTTCAATTACTTTAAATTCAAGCATGAAAAAAGTCCTCCTTTCTGTGATAAGAGAACTTTTAAAGTTTTATATAAATAAAAACTTACGAACTTTTAAGTCCGTAAGTTGATTTCAAATGGAGCGATAGATAAGATAATTTGAAACTATCACTATATAAGTTAATACAACTAACTTCTATAACAATATTACCATATTTTCGTAAAATTTTAAAGGGATTTAATAAAATTGATAAAAATAATGATATAATTATGTTTGAAAGGTGTGAAATAATGAGAACAAAAGAACAAGCTTGTACAGCATGGCGTGAAATGTGTAAGAATTGTAGTAATCATGAAGAATTTTTTGCTGGTGTTTTTAGTGCTATATGGGAAAATACAATGCCTTATATCGAGTTATGTGATGAAATGTGTGATAAATTTAGTATTGCTACACTTAGTAAAGATATTGTTGCTATACAAGAATTATATAAAACTGCGAATTTAAACGATTATCAAAAACAAAAAATAAAAAGTATGTTAAAAACAAATAATGAATTATTGCTAACTTTAAATCCTTATATTTTACAAGAAAAGTACGCTTTTTTAGAACCATACGCAAACGAATTAGCGTTAGATGCAATTATTCAAGATAGATTATTAAGTCTTGATGATTACGAATTATACATAATAAAAAAAATAGTTGATTTATCATCAAGTTATGGTATAAATTCACATAGATTAATTGGTACCATTATAGATCGTTTGGGTAGATCATCTATTCCAGGTAGAAATAATGAGAAATTTTTAGAAAAAATTAGTTCTTTATTTGATTTAATTAAAGAGTTTGAAAATCAGCATACTTTAAATGATGAAATAATCGGAAATATTGGATTTATAATCAAAACTGGAATTTTTCCAAAAAATGTTGAAGAACTTGAAGATTTTACTGGTAAAATAAAAGGAATGCTATCTGAAGATATAAATACTAATAATGACATAAGTGATTTAAAAGATGACTTACTATATGCTTTATTTGGAATGGGTTTATCAGATGCTAAATTTTTCGTTAAAGCTTTTGATGTAGAAGGCTTATCACCTGAATTAGCATTAAATGAAGGTGTAATAGAACTCACAACTATAAAAATGATATTAGGCTATGAAGATATTGATAAATTAAAGGAAGTTGCAACAACTTTAATAAATGGTACTGAATTTAAAATTAATTTATTTAATAATAGTTTGATTGAAGAAAATCTTTTATTACTTTATGCTAATGAATTTAATAAATGCAAGCCTAAATTTAATGAATCAAATATATTAACAACTATAGATGGTATTAATGTTTACGATTCAGGAGATCAATTTTATTCAATTGTAAAAACTTTAGGTGCTTTCTCAGAAGATGGAAATGGACAAGTAAATTATTACGAAGAATGGAATAATGATAGGTATAGGAGTCATATAAACGCTGTAAGTTTAATAAGAAATGATAATTTAGCATTTGCAGAGCAAGATGGAAAACTACATATAAAATTAGGTTTTTATGATTTTGATGAAACAATGTTTTTAGGTGGTGGCAATAAAGATATTAATAGTACCCCAGATAGTAGAAATATGGGTGCAATAATATATTCTAAATTAAGCCTACCTAGTAAATTCATAGATAGTACAAGAGAATGGCATAACGAATTAGACTTTGAAAGAAAAAACACTGATCCACGAAACCCACATTTCAAAAAAAATCCAGATTTTATTATTCTGGATCAAGAATGCGAAGATATTTCACAACTTAGTGTAGAAGAGCAAAAACAATTTGAAGAATATAGAAATAATACTATTAAAGCAGCAAAAGAATTTGGAAATCTTCCAATATTAGTAATAAATAGAGAAAAAATTGCACGAAATGAAAACAATTTAATTAGAAAAATGTTAGATGACTATAATGTTTCTCATGATATGAGATTACTAAAAAATATAATTATAAAATTTAATAATAATAGAAATGGTTGTAGAGGACCACAACATAAATATATTCGTGAAAAATACTTTTCTAATCAGTATTTTCAAGAGATACTTAATGAAATTGATAGTATCATACCAGAAAATCAAAAAGAATTCTTTTATGAATTTGTAAAAAATGAACATGAAAAGATGGCTGGTTGTTTTTATGATAATACAACAAAAGATATGCCTATTCAACCAAATGAATTATCTAAAAGAGGTGGTTTAAATGTCTAAAAAAGAAAATGATAAAAAAAAATTATATGAGTTGTGCTTAAAAATTATTTCAATATTAAAGAAATAAAAGATGATAGCTTACAATGATAAGCCATCATCTCAGACTGTTGACAAAGTAAATTTTGCCAGCAGTCTTTTCTTTGGCACTAAAATGGTGTATAATTAACTCGTAAGGCAGCTCAT
>CAKOMH010000015.1:0-28738 GCA_934096595.1 uncultured Bacilli bacterium
ATATCACTCCCCATCAAAAGTCAACTTATCATACCATATTAGTTAAGTTATTGCAATTATTTGTCTATATTTCTACTATTATTTTTTCTTTTTAAATATATAATAAAAACTTTAAATTTTATAATTATTTAGTAATCTTTTTAAGATAGGCTTGTCCATGTAACATTAATTGCTGTTACTCTTCCATAAGCATTAGAATCCCTAATGCTACCTCTTAGGGCAACTCTATAACTAACATCAAGATTACTTAAATATTTACCATTTAACCCTAAAGACAAAGTCCCACTACTAATTAAATTATTTCTTTTTTGATATTCGCCAATATTAATCTCCATTTGAGTATTGCTTCCTATTTCATACTTAATACTTACATTACTTATATAATAATTTGCAGGAATATTACTTGGTCTTGTAATTCTATAGGTCTTATAATTAGTCCACCCAAACTTTGTATTTTCCATGACTTTAGTAGGTTTAAGGGCTACTGTAAAACTTCCTAAATTAGTTACATTAACAGGATTAGTAAAATTAGTCGTCGTATTTTCAGTCTTATAATTTATCGTATCACCACAAACTTGACTTCTAGTATCAGTGGTATTATAAAGAAAACTAGCATATATTCTTTTATTAATTGTCCAAATTTTAACTAGTTTATAATCCATTGAAGAATCATCTCTGGGATCAACTACACAGTTTGAAGTTTTATCATAAAGAATACAAAATTGTTTACCGTTTTGTTTATCTTTTAACTCATCAGATGTTAAATCTGCCAAAGTTTTAATATCATTATCGGCTTTTAAATACCCCATGTTAACTAAGTCCATTACGGAAACATTATCTAAAACGGTTTCATTAGTGGTTTCTTTACCAACATAATAATCATCAGCATATTCTAAAGCCGCACTTTCAATAATATTAATCTTACTACAAAATGACTGAACTTTTAAACTATTACCTACGCGCATAACCCCTGGAACTGCTACGGTTATTAAGACGGTCATTAAAACTATAACAGCTAGTAACTCAACTAAAGTAAAACCCTTTCTATTTAAATCTTTCATGCAACACCTATCTTTTTAGACAAATAACATCAATTGAAGTTGTAGTATCGGTTATAATACCACTAAGTGCTGATGTTCCAGCGATATTACCAAAACCATATTCCGAACAAGAATAACCATTGCGAGGTCTTATATTAGTTATTTTATAGGTTTGACCTTTTTTATAAGACCTATCTTGGCAAAAATCGGTAACATCACTAGCTACTAATTTATCGTCAATATAAACATCAAAATAAATTGGTAAATTACTATACATATTACTAGAATTAATTGCGGAATTTACATCAAAATAAGTATATTCATCAGCTAAAGGATTTGCTGTACTACTATAAGTTCCATATTGATTAACATTATAATTTATTTTTTCACCGCATACTTTATTATTAGCATCATCACTATTATATAAATATCTTCCATATAAACGATTATTTTCGGAATAAATATCTATATAATTATTATCTAAAGAAGACTTATCACGGGGATCGGTTACGCAATTTATACCTATTGTACAATTATCATCATCTTTTTTTAAATAGCCTTTTTCGACTAATAAACGAATAGGAATCTTATTAGCTATAACCATTTTATCTTCGGTTGCTAAATTACTTAGATTATCCTGAGCATAATATTTAGCGGCAGACTCAATGCTCTCAACCTTCTTACAAAACATATTATTTTTACTTTTATTCATTAAACTATTGACATTGGGAATGGCAACTACAGCTAGAATTCCTAAAATGACAATGACCGCTAATAACTCTACTAATGTAAAACCTTTATTTTTCTTCATAATAACCACCTTTTTTACTATTATTTTTATTATATTGCTACCTTAATTATATAGTAAAACCTAATTAAAATAAAGAAAAATTACCAATTAAGATAAACTATTGCTATTTAATTATTTATTACCTTTTATTCTATATATAAATAAGGAAAAATTTCCTATGACTTATTATATCTTATAGATATATAGACTATCCTATATTTTTTATAAATGCAACATATTTTTATCTTTAACCCTTAAAAAAGCTCCTAAAAATAAATTTTAAGAGTTTAAGTATAAGTTTTTAAGGATTTTGATTATAAGTGTTTGTTTTATAAATTTAATTAGATATCTTAGGTTAATTTAATATTTCTGATTAACTTAAAATACTTACATATTATCAATTATTGTTTGTTCTCTAGTTAGTTCGGTTTTAATATCTTTACTACTAGCTTCACTTAAGGTTACCCAACCAATGTCGTAGGCTACATTATATAGTTCTTTTGCTAGCATGCTTAAGGCTTGAAACTGATTTAAGTATTCTTTATAAATGGTTTCGCTACTAGCTTCATTTAGAGCATAAGCGTAGTTAGTAACCATTCCTTTAACTGTTTGTAAAACATCATCTAACATGGCTTTACTTTCCATTTTTATCCCCACTTTCTAGTAACTTTTTTAATCTTTTGATGTTATTAGTTGTAACTTCTATCGCTTCTTGTAAAAAAGGACACAAGTCATCATCAAAACATTCTTCCATAAAGTAATTTAATTTTAATCTCAAAGTATCGTTCCAATTGAACATATCTTCGATATAGGCTAAATCTTTGGTAGAAACCATTTTTGGCCATTTCATTTATTATCATCTCCTCTATTTTATTATGATCAGCTTTTAATAATTTTATAATGCCATTTTTAGGAATTTTTTGTTTTTTTTAAAGACAATAAAAAAAAGACCGATTAACCATGTAATCAAATCTTTTTTAAAGACAATTATTAGTTTAAAGCGTCTTTTAGTTTAGAACCAGCTTTGAATGAAGCAACAGTCTTAGCAGGAATATGTAAAGGTTCTTTAGTTAATGGATTAATACCATCTCTAGCTTCACGCTTTTTAGCATTAAATGTACCAAAGCCAACTAAGGCAACTCTTCCTTCTTTTTTAAGTCCTTCTACTACGCCGTCAACAAAAGCATCTACAGCACGAAGAGCATCAGCTTTTGATAAACCAGCTTTAGCAGCGATAAATTCAACTAATTCAGTTTTTCCCATAATTTTGTCCTCCTATTATAATGTAAATTATGTTATAAGGACTACAATCCTTACAATTAGACTTTAGCACAATATATCAAGGGAAATCAAGGAAAATCAGTTAATTTATGGTAAATTTATGCAAAAAAAGCTTATTTTTAATCATTTTAGACATTTAGAGCAATATTTTATTCTTAAAACTATTATTTTTTTAGTTAAATTATTGTTTTTAGTTGACACTTATTAGACACTTTTTTAGCATTAAATTTTTCTTACAAAACAATAGCAATTAAATTATTCGCACCCTTATTAACAATTTTAGTTACCGTTTGACTTAATTTATAACGAGTATTTTCGGGCATAATAGATAATTTTGCTTGAATACCTTCTTGAACAATGGTATCAAGACTGCGGCCAAAGATTTCACTCTTCCAAATACTTTGGGGATCAGTCTCATAATCTTTCATAATATAATTAATTAGTTCTTTACTCTGTAATTCACTACCAATAATTGGTTCAAAAGTCGAGGCAACATCAACCCGAATTAAATGAAGAGAAGAAGCAACAGCGCGCAATTTAACGCCATATCTACTACCTTGTTTAATAACTTCCGGAGTATCTAATTTCATATCTTTTAAGCTTGGATAGACAATACCATAACCTGTTGATCTGGCTTGTTTTAGAGCACTTCTAATGCCTTCTAACTCTTCTTTGTTGTCTTTATAAGTAGCAAATACTTTTAACATTGAAGCTTTAGTATTAACTTCACTACCAATAAATTCTTTTAAAGTTTCATTATAAAGTTCATCAGAAGAATCAAGATTTACCATAACTGTTCCGGTACCACTATCTAACTTACTAATATAAGCTTTATTAATATACTTAGAGTTTTCAAAATAAGTAATTAAATTATCTACATCTTTTAACTTTCTAATTTCTAAAGTACTATTACGAATAAGTTCTAAATAATGTTTCTTAATCTCATTTTTATTATCTAAAATAGAAACCCATTCCGGAATAGAAAATTCAATATCTAAAACAGGATATTCATATAACGCCGTCTTTAGGACCTCATATATATCAGCCTCACGCATATCAAGAACAGATAATGGCATAACAGGAACATCATAATTTTCTTTAATTTCTTTAGCAATATTTAAACACTCATTGCTACTAGGATTTTTACTGTTTAGAATAACAATAAATGGTTTACCAAGGCCCTTTAATTCATTAATAACTCGAGCTTCAGCTTCGATATAATCACTTCTTTTTAATTCACCAATTGAACCATCGGTTGTTAGGACAATCCCAATAGTTGAATGGTCTTTAATGACTTTTTCCGTACCAATCGCCGCAGCTTCTTGAAAACTAATGGCTTCATTAAACCATGGCGTTAAAACCATTCTAGGGTTACCATTTTCATCTTCATAACCAGTAGCATTGGGAATAACATAACCAACACAGTCAATTAACTTAACATTGCAACTAAAGTCTTCAATCTTGATATTGGCCCCATTACTAGGAACAAACTTTGGTTCTGTTGTCATGATATTTTTACCACCAGCACTTTGGGGTATCTCATCTAAACATCTTTTCTTTAAAGTTTCATCTTCAATATTAGGGACAATTAAATTTTCAATAACTTTCTTAATAAAAGTTGATTTACCCGTCCGAACTGCCCCAACAACTCCTAAATAAATATCCCCATTACCACGGGTTGCTAAGGGAATTATTACATTATCTTTCATCTTATCACACTCTCTTACTACCTAATCTTATGAGTCTTTTTTTCTTTTAGAACTATTTATAGTCTATACTAAAAACTGTTAAGATATTAGTTTTTCCAAAATATTAACTTTTTCTGGACTAGTTATAATTTATTTAGTATAATCAGTAGTCATAAAGAGGGAAATTTTATGAATATAGACGAAATAAATCAAAGGGCTTTTTTAACTCAAATGAAAATAAATATGTGTGGAACATTATTTGCTATTACTTACAAAAATTCGTTCGTATCTATGGTAGCTAAAAAGGATATCATGGACAAAATTGGTAACATCAGAAAAAATTCTAATGAGGAATTAGATTTCTATAAAAAATTACAAAGGCAATTTATTGAAAATAAACCATTAGATATAGATCTTTTAAGATTAAGTTTTATAATAGATGTGCAAAAAAAGTTAATTGATGAATTAATTACACTGCTAAATACCAGTGATTTAACCACTGGTTACAAACGAAAAATGCTTAAATGTATAAGAGCTGGACTAATAGAAGATCTTAATCCACAAGCAAATGAGTCCAAAAGTGCTACTCATAAGAGAAGGGCTTAACGATTAATAATCTTTAATAAAACGGCTAAAACAATTATGACTGCACCGGCAATAATCGTCATCTTGGCGGGTGTTTCTCCCATAATTGAGACCATATTATCATAGATAGTCATACCAGTATCAATGATAAATGTCTTAACTTTATTGAAAAATTCTCCTAATTGGTTAGGTAAATTCTGTTCCCAGAAATCTAATAAATACATCAAAATCACTACTTTCTATAAATTAAGTATAATATATACTTGCAATTTTTACAATTACTTGATAGAATATTTTAGGTAATGGCGGAATTGGTGAAGTGGTTAACACACCGGATTGTGGCTCCGGCATGCATGGGTTCGACCCCCATATTTCGCCCCATTATGGAATATTAAAAAGACTATTTTCTATTGAAATGGTCTTTTTTCTTATCTAAAATTTAAATATTATAAATATATCTCATTCATAATCAAAAAAACATTTTTCATTCTAATTATCTTATGCTATTATATTAAGAAAAGAGCCATTAGGAGGATTTAAAATATGGGAAATTTGCAAGAAAAAATTGAAAATTTTTTTAAAAGATTTAGTCTTGAAGAAATAAATCTTCAAAACATTAGTTACTATCTTTTTGAAGTTTATTACAAAAATAAAAATAGTTATGATAATGATTATGGTAATTTACTTCACGAAGTAGTAAATCATAAGTACAATGAAGACAAGGTTTTAAAGTTTATTGATGCTTTGCTTGAGGATGGTTACGATGTTAATTATCAAGGTAAAAAAACTGGTTATACTTTCGTTCATTTGGCTTTATATGGTTATACATCCGATAATGAAGAATATTCCTATTCGACAGAATTTATAGTTAAATTAATTAATCTGGCAAAAAAATATAATTTCAATGTTAACTTAAAAGATAATGATGGCGATACTATTATTCATACCGCTTTAGCAAGTGAAGTTTATTCTGGAAAAGTGATTCCACTTTTAAAGGCACTAGGAGATGACTTTGATATAAACGCTGTTGATGGCAATAATAATTCTATCCCAGATGCTTTAGATAGCTACATTAAAGAAGCAAAAAATACAAATGAAACTTGGTATAATCGATTAATTAGTGAAAAAGAAGAAATAATAAAATATATAAAGTCAAAAATTGATAAAGAAACACAATCTGAGAGTGCACCAAAAGATATAGTAAAAAAGAAAAAAGAAAACACGAAAACAAAAACTGAGGAATCGTCAAGAAAAAAAACAGCGCCAACAAGATCAAAAACAGAAAAAAAATCAAATACGCCAAAAAACACTAACGACAAAATGAAAAATGCTAATATAACAGATAAATTAAAAGAATATTTAAAGAACCGTCCAACAGAAGAAATAACTATTGATAGCATTAGGAAGTGGTTTAACTTTTCAAATACCGACAATAACAATCTTCCCCAAAAAGCCAACTTTGATAAAAATCTTGAACCTTTATTGTTTGAAATCTTCAATCTTGGTATTGGAATCGAAGATTCTTTAAAATTTATAGAAGTTTTATTAAAGAATAAATGCAATGTTAATGCTCAAGAAAAAGATACTGGCTATTCTATTATTCACAGGTCTTTACAAACATTGCTTATTGATGGATGTGAATATTTTTATATAATTGATTTCATCATTAAATTAATTAATCTGATTAAAAAATATAACTTTAATGTCAATCTTAAAGATAAAAATGGTAATAGCATTATTCACACTGCCCTAGCCAGTGTATATCATTCTAAAGATATTATTCAGCTTTTAGAAGCACTTGGAAATAATTTTGATATAAATTGCGTTGACGGTAATAATAATTCTATACTAGATGCTTTAGATAGCTACATTAAAGAAGCAAAAAACACAAATGAAACTTGGTATAATCGATTAATTAGTGAAAAAGAAAAAATCATAAATTACATAACTCCAAAAACTGCAAAACAGGTAATACTACCTAAAAAAAGTAATTGTTCTTCTAATAAAAGCCAAGAACAAACCGATAAAACTAAAAAACCAGAAACAGATACAGCAGCGCAATCTGAATGTACATCAAAAAATATGGTAAAAAAGAAAAATACTGACACTAAAGTAGAAATTGTTAATATAGCCTCAAAATTAGAAGAGTATTTAAAGAATCGGTCATTAGAAGAAATAACTGTTGATAGCATTAAAAAATGGTTTAACCCTTCCAATACTGCCAATAATACTCGAGAGAAAGCAGGTTTTGATGATGACCTTGAACCTTTATTATTTGAAATTATTAAATTTGGTTTCAAGGCTAAAGCAAAAGAAAAAGTAGTTTTAAAATTCATAGAAGCCTTACTAACTGATAACAATCTGAATATTAATGTCCAAGAAAAAGATACCGGCTACTCTGTAGTCCATAAAGCCTTAGAAGGCGGTATTATTGATAATGCTCTTTATTCCTATTCAACAGATTTTATAGTCAAATTGATTAATCTTGTTAAAGAACATAACTTTAATGTAAACATAATAGATAATGATGGGAATAGTATCATGCATACGGCTATAATGAGTAAATGCTACGCTGGGGAAATAATTCCGATTTTAGATGCTCTTGGTGGAAATTTTAAATATAATTGTGTTAATAAAAATGGTGATTCAGTAGTTAAGATGCTTCTTGATGGTCTAAAAGAAACAAAATACACTAATGTTACCATATATAACAAATTAATAGTAGCTGAAGCCGAAATTAAAAAGAGATTCAATTACAAGAATATAGATAAAATAGAACTTGATTTTATAAGTAATCCTAAAACAAGATTAAAAGTAATAGATATGACCAATATTAATATTTTTGATACTACCAGTAAGGAATTTTTTGAAAAAAACAGCCATTTTTTCATCGATATTATAATGAACAATATCCTTATTAATTTATCAAATAATGTTGCAAAAGATAACGATATAAACCTAAGACAGGATATGTTTGCTATTTTAGAGGCAATTGACTTTTTATTTCTTAATTTCAGTCATGAGAAAATAAAAGAGAATGAACAAAAATTATCTACGATAGCATCCAAATTAAAAATTTATTCAGAAAAATTAACTGCTAAAACTCCAAGTATATTCAACATTAAAACATATTATGCAAAAAAAATACTATTATTAGAAAAAACTAATGAAACAAGTTATCTTCAAAATCTAAAATTATTTTTAGAAAAACTGAAATTAACAAAAGAAGGATATATCTTATGCAATTATATTAATAAACGTAATACAATATTTAACGAAGTTTATGGTTATGAATTTGAAAAAATTACAGAGATTAGTACATTTAAAGCCTTAATAAATCAAACCTTAAATTTTAATACTGAAGAAAGAAAATTGGTGGCCACTAGACTTCACGAAACTATGGGAGATTCAACATATTTAGAATTAAAGCATATAAATGAGTATCAAGACTTTTTCAATCCGCAAAAAAGCGATAACTTTAATATAGAAATTTTAAAGTCAATTATCAAACTAATTAAAGATGAGTTAGAAGTATTAATGTGTAATTGCTTTAAACAAGAAGACTTATTTTTAGATAATATGATTACTAACATAAACTTGTTTTTGATTTTAAAAAGTGAATTTTTAATGTGTCAGCAAAAAATAAAAATCTTAAATTTAGATATAGAAATTGACGAATTTCTATCTTCAGAATTAGGTGATAAAATTAAAAATAATTTAACACAAGCACCAAGTCTATATCCAGATTCTTTTGATAATATTGAATTTAATGAAGAAAAACTACAAAGTCTAAGAATAATATTTGAACAGCTAGAAATGAAAGATGAAGAGCAAATAATAAAAAACTATATTGCTGAGTTAATCCAAATGAAGAATAATATTTTATATTATGCTAGTTATACTGGAAAATATTATCAAGTCTTAAGATTCATAAGGTATATGATGTTTAATAAATCTTTAAGTAATCAAGAACGAATCCATTATAATCAGATATATTTAGATATAATAAAAAATAATCCGACATTAAAAGAAAATAATTATTTTAAAGCAATGGATAATATTACCCTTAAAATGGTTAAACAATAGACCAATTAACTTTTTATATATAGATTTAAACTCTTTCGCGTTACTTGTAAAAATCTATTAAGACTGCACAAAATTATAGAAAGGTACGATATCATATGTCTTTAGAGGAAACAATCAAATTTACTGATAATTATTTTTCACAAAATAATGACAACTGGATTAACTGTAGTTTTCACGAGGCTTTTTTCGATTTTTTTCCATCAAGGGCTTATATCTTTTTTGATAAGTATTATTATAAACTTCTTTCTGAAAATATAAGCTTAAATAGCCAACATGTTAAGTTGATTATCGACAATATAAGACTTGATTATGAACTAACTAATAATTCAAATCCAACATTAAAATCAGAGAGAATAAATAAGTTAGAAAAAACAATACTAAGTTTTATCAAAATTTATAATCATTACATAAATGATGAAACACTAATTTATTTGTTGTTAACCTTAAATAATAAAACCACTACTTATTATCTTTTAAACAACTATTATAAAAGAATAAAACATGCCTTAAAAGAATATGTCATAGTTGTACCATATATAACAAAATATGGAATGTCACAAAAAAATTTTTATGATAAATACTGCAGTGGTAAGGATTATAAAATTTTACATATCAGATTGGATTTTAAATTAAAAGTCTCTTTTTGTCGCTCAATTACTGACATGCTTAAAATTTCTGATTATAAAGACATTTTCAATTATAATGAATATTTATCTAGATTATTTAGAGAAACATCGTTTCAAACAATTAATGTGCAAACAATGATGAGCATTATTCAAAAAGAAATTGCCGAAGAAAATTATAAAAACGCTATTACATTAGTAGACTTATTAAATCTTAATTGGGATATTAAAATAGATTTCGTTAATACTTTACCTCTGTCCAAATGGTATAAATTCTTAAAAGCAGATAATAACTGGCAAATATTTATCGATAAATTTAATTCTAATTCTTATAGTGAAATGTTCATTTCCAAATTTTATACCGATGTTATTACTCCTCTAGCCACCAAAATACATCCTAATATTAACAATATAAATTCAATCTACGATTTTGAAAATATATTAATGTTAAAAAGATTATCTTTTCAGAAAAAAACATTTAATAGAAAGAATAGTATTTACAATAAGTGTTTCTTAATATTTTTAAAACAATATCAAGAAAAATTTCAAATAATACTTGATGAAGAAGATATTAGATACATTGATTTAGTTTTTAGAAGGTTGGTTGTTGCTAATAATGTCTATAAGCTATTTCAATTTAAAAATATTTTGTCTTTAATACATTTTTATAAAAGCAATGATTATTATCAAAATATTGACTTACCAAAAGATTATATAAAGAATTATAATGTTAAAAAATATCGAAAGGTCAAGAAATTAATTTTGACCAAATTGAATTTTTATACTGATTCATTAGATGAATTAGCGCTAACTGCCACTATATTTTTAGACTATGAAAATATTGTAAAGATTTTAGATAGTAATTTACAATTCCAAAATAATAAGCAATATAGTAATAATAACAACACTGAATTGAATAAAAAGAGGCAAATTTTTTTAGATATATACCCTCAGTTTAAACCATTAGTTGAGATAATTACTAATCTCGATGGAAAAGATGAATTATACCTAAAAAAGATAAACATGATAATAAAAGAAATTAAAAATAAAAATGATATTAATTTAAGATATTCTATTAATGATTACTTTTATGTTTTTAATAATCTGTACACACGTGGCCTTAAAATTACTCTGACAAAATTAAATAAAGCAGTAGAAGGTATCCAAGAATTCTTGCTACCTTATAATGAACACATCAAAATAAATTTAGAGCAATTTAACTATTCAACTAAAGGTAGTCCTTTTTTAGATAAAATAAATGGGATAAAACTATATGATAAATATCGGAAAAGACTTTATTCTTCTATTCCAGATTATCAAAATAAATATAAAACAATAGAATTTGGTTTTGTTGATATGCATGATACAGCAATTATTTCCAATGGCGTTTGCGACGGAAAATACCTTTATCAAAATGGTAAGACTTACTCTAGCTGTTTGACCCCTAACGGTGCTGCCAAAAATAGCTTATTTCATGGAGCAATAAATTCTAATGGGCGTTTTTTTGAAATAAAGTTTGGAAATAAAATCCTGGCTTATAGTTGGGTTTGGCGAGCTGGAGATGTTATTTGTTTTGATAATATTGAAGTAACTGATGAAATTCTTAAAATAGAGGCATGGGAAGAAATATTGTTCAATTCTTATTTAATGACTGCAAACGACATAATAAGAATAACAAAAGCAGAAATTAGCGGTGGAATTAAAATGGTAGTTATTGGTAGACCGAAAAAAGATATTAGAAATAAATACATTGATAACTTGAAAGATTCTCCAGAAATATTTAAGCCAACTGGTAGTGAAGATTTATACTTAGATTCCCAAAAAAAGCAATTATGGTTAGCAGGAAAATATGATAATATCTCAACAAAAGATGTTACTGCTATCTATTTATATAAAAGAAAAGAAGTTGTACAATTCAAGACTATTGATTTTGATACTTTAAGATTAAAAGCAAATGGAATTTATTATGAATATTGTATGCAGAATAATATTACTTATCATAAACTTAACTGCGACTATATTGATGGCTATTTAGGTGAAGACTGGTTTTTTGGTAAATATGAAAATGGTAATTATGATTTTTACTATGTATTGAATGATGATAGATTATTTGATGAAGCAAAAACATATATTATTTCAGAAAAAGTTTTAAATCAAAGCAAGTTACATTTAACATTTAAAAAACTAACTAATTAAAAAGAGATATATTCTTTATAACTTGATTTGACAATTATAGTTATGTCAATAAATGCCGCTAAATTTAAAAATAACACTTTTATTTTAAAGCAAAAGTGTTATTTTTCTGACAATTTATTATAAAATCATCAACATCTGCAAATAACTTATCCTTTTCGTTAAAAACCGTACGATGATTACCATCATATAATTTAAAAACAGCCTTCAATCCTAAACTTTTATATATAGTTTCTTGTTTCTTAAATCTATCCTGAATTTTGGTTCCTAATGCCTTGTTAATAGCATTCACTTCATCATCGCTAAACAAATTAAATTTAGCCGTATAATTACCATTTTTATCTAAAAGAAACTTCTGATTACCATCTTCATCAATATAAGGTGTACTATTACCACATTCATCTTGTAAAATCTTTGAATTGCCATCACTATCTAAATAATGATAATCTTTAAAATTTGGTATAGCAGAATCAGATTTATCACATTTACCCATATAATAAAAGAAAGAAATTTCCTTAAAATTTAGAAAATCAAAATTTTGTAAACCACTTATTCCAGTTGGATAAACAAACTCATAACCTTTATAAGAACTTATTGGCATTGACATAACACCGCCAGTTCCTCCCGCAACCACTGCCTTTATGATTTCTGGGTGTAATAAAGCAAAATGAGAAGCAAACTTGGCTCCCTCTGAATAACCACAAAGAATAACTTTTTTGCTAACATTTATTCCTTCTTGCTGTAAACAATTAATAGCCGTCTTGATAATAGCTTTATGCTGAGAGGCTAAGTTATTATATAAATAAACTTCATCTTGAAAACATCTATCTTCACCTTTTAAATCAAAACTATTTAATAAACAATCTCTCCCCAAAAAATTAGGGCGAAATTCTTTTAATCGTGGAATAAAAGGAATAACTAAAGGATTGCCTCTTTCCAAACATAAATGCATCATCATTGGATCTATTGAGCCGTATTTTTCTTTGCCAACTTTTTTAAAAAGTGCAATTAACTCCTCAACGGAATTACATTTATCTGTATAATCTTTTGTTAAATTACAAGCATATATCAATTCGGGATTTTCATTTAAATTTTTAGGAATAAATATCTGTGCATCAAAATTAAACCCTAATTTAAAATTATGATTAATATCTATATAATAAACTTCAAAACCCCTAAAAGACATTTTTTGCATTTTAACACCATCTTTCAATCTCAATTATACCATATTAACATTCGATAATCATAAAACTAAAAGTAGGTCGCCCTACTTTTTTAAATTCTTATAAACTTATCTTTAACTTTATGCCATACCCCAATACTAGCAAGGATTAAAATTAAAATTGGTAACAATGGTAAAAAATCACCTGTTTCTGGATTCTTATAATCCTTCTTTGGTTCCTCTTTTTTATCATTAGTAGTTGTTTTATCATCAGTTTTGCCATCAGTCTTATCATCTACCTCATTATCTTTAGAAGCTGTATTATCCTTTATAGCCTCTCCACTAATAGGATCTGTTATTGAATCATTGCTTAAGTCAACCTTAATAATATCACTAAATTTATCACTGCCAACTACTTGAGCTTTATAATAATAAGCTTTGTCTTTTTCTACATTACTATCAATTAACATAACACCATCGCTAGGCATCATACAACTATATTGCGATTGAACTTGACTATAAGTGCCATTTAAAGAATCAGAGCGATACATAATACACATGGGATTATCATTTTCATCAGTTGGCGTATAATTTAAGCCAAAACGATAATTAACTTTCTTTTTAGTTTCATCAATTATATCCCGACTAATTTTCATATTAACAGAAGGAACTAAATCTTTATACTTAGTTTTATCTACAATAATACCATAAGTATTAGCAAGATTTACTAATTTATCACTATCTAAAGTTAATTTTAAATAATTTACATACTCTCCACCAATATTAACAGAAGAACCATTTTCTGAATCAGAAAAATTATATTTTAAACTTTTAATAGTCAATCCATATTTATCATAATCAGTACATGCAAAAATTTCTTCTTTTAACGAATCAACAGTAACCCCACTCATAGCCATCATAGACTTTATAATTTCAGGAAAATACATTGCGGATATCATAGCCATTCCCACTTTATCCTGCGTTACACTTGTAACAGGATCATCATATAACAAATAATCATCTGTATATTGTATGGAAAAAATCGCATCTCCATCAGAATAAAAGTCCAATGTTTTATTAGTACTATTAACTTTAGTATCAAAACTACCCTTATTAAGATATTCGGATACTTCGTTAATAGCAAAACTTTTAGCCTCTACTTTCATAAAACTAATTGGTATTAACATTACCAAAAATAATAATAAATTTTTCCTTTTCATACTACCTTTTTTTCTTTCTACTTTTCTTTATTTTCTAAAGTACTTCTTAATGTCTTATAATAATCTGGTTCAATTAAATCAATCGCATTTATACTACATTCTAAAGATTTTTTATATTCTCCTTTAAAGAATAATCTTTCTGATTTAATTAAAGATATATCTAAATTATTATTTAAAGAACGATATCTATTACCATAAACGATACTCATCTCAGCCATATAAGCTGTCTTTACGACCTCCTTAGCTGAATTATATAGTTTAACTGCTAGGTCTCTTGCTGTATCTACTCTAACATTTAAAGTCTTTATGGAAATAGGTTTCTTATTTAATTCATCTTTAACATCATCAATAGCTTGATAAGCCTCAGCCATATAAGTATAGTAATAATCTGGTACCATTGGCAAGCGATACTCATTTAACTTATTCTTCGCTTTAATAAGTACTTCTTTTATCTGGTCTAATTGTTCTCTAGCTTCTAACTCATCTTCTTTTAAATTACCAAAAGTATCATAGAAATTATTTAATTTCTCAGCCACTTCATCTAAAGCTTTATCTAATTTTTGCATTTCCTTCGTAAGTCTTGTATAAGCAACCGTCTTATTACGATGATGACTAATTAAAACATCATAATTCTTCTTAATCTCTTTAATTTCTTTAGCAATCTCATCTAAGATATCTAAATCTCCATCTTTAATATCATAAGAATACTTATAATCACTAGTCTTTCTTCTTAATTCATTATTATTTCTTTCTAACTTATTAGCGCGTACTAACACACTACGCATTTCTTCATCAAAAGTCTTCTTAGCTAATCTTTCTTTATCAAATTCATTATATAAATTATCAAAATAATCTAATATAGTCTTTAATTCTACTGAAGAATCGGTAATATTTAAAACATTAATTTTTTCTAAATCAGTAGCTATTGTCTTTTTAGCTTCTTTAATTCCCTTATCAATATTTAAGTAATCTAAATTATAACCATCTCTTACCATACTATCTTTTATGGACTTAATATCTTCCATTTTTCTTGGAATAAGTTTTGTTCCCATTAAAATAATAGAGGGAGCTTCTTTAACTACTAGTTCTAAATTACCTATCATATTATCTAAAGCTTTAATAATCTTATTAACTTCACTATAATTATTCTTCTCCATAGATACTTCAAAGTTACTAAATAATTTATCTATATTTTCAAATTGTAATTCAACAGGTTTACTTATATATGTATACTCAAGCTTATGGTTATTATATTCATTTAATACTAAGCGATATCTAGTCTTTAGAGAAGTTGCTATCTCTCTATTCTTTCCTTTAGATAAAGTAATTTTTTTAATCTCTTTAAGTAAATAATCACTTTTAGCTTTTACTAGATAAATATCAAATTCTACATTTCCTAATAACTTATTTAATTCTTTATATCTCTTACTATCATATAAATCTTCTAATTTTAATAAATTATCTGTAATCTTGGGAATATCTTCTTTTTTAATAGTATCAAATCTTGTTTTTAAATTAGTATAAACTTCTTGCATTAAATCATTATTTACAAATTCTTCAACAGTCTGTAAACTACTCATTATATCCGAAGATATTATTTGATTTTTATCTCTTTCTAACTCCTCTATTTCTTGTTTATACTTATTTTTTTCTTTTTTATTAATTTTATTTAAAACAACAATAATAATTAACACTGAAACTATATAATAAGTTACCCCTAATAAAATAAAGGTTGTTTTATTCATAAGTACCACCAATACTTTCTTATATCATATACCCTACTTACTTAAATTTTATCATATTTTTCTTTTTTAGTCATCTAAATCTAATTCGTAGGGATTATCAATACTACCTTCACCTTTAATAGTTAAATGACCATTAATATTTATAATAGGAATCATACTGCAAGTATTATTAACTTTCATATAAGAAAGTTTTCCTTCTTTATTTAATACGGTTATATATGCTCCATAATAATAACTATATGGTGTTAATGTACAAGTATCTTTATTTAAAAATATATAGTTATTTTGATTATTATATTTAGAACTAAATCCTATAATACTTAGCTCATCAGCACTTAAGATTCCTACTTTACTACTATATTTACCCCCGTAATCACGGTCCCCTGCATTACATTCTAAACTAGGACTATCCTCATCAAAAAGTCTTCTATTACCACCAAAAGTAATTTGATTATAATACTTAGTATAGGTTGTATCAACACAATAATCTTTATTAACTAAGTATTCATCATATTTTTCAATATTTTCTTTATACCAAGTGTTTAAGGTATTTAAAGCGGTACTAGTATTAAAAACTACGGTTTCTTCTTTGTTAGAAAACTCATTAAATTGACTATCTAATGAATTATTAACGAAGGCTAACTTAATGGAATTATCACTATTAATACCAACTATTCTTAATAAATAATTATCTAATTTAAAATAATTATTGATAGGATTACCTCTAAAATAATAAGTATTATCTATTCTAACTAAACCTGTTATAACATTTTCATTGGTATAATCAATATTATTTAAAATATTAGGATTATCTTTTAAAACTTTTTCTACAAAGGTAGGCTTTATTATTTGATCAGTTGCTTCTACTTGATAAGTACTATTAAAGATATTCTTATCTTTACTAATAGCAGCATATTCATCTAACCACATTCTAAGATTAAGTCTAATACTTTTATTAGGTTCTAAATCGTATTTATATAATCTTTTCTTCTCTTTAATATTAGAATCACTATTTTTAATAGTCTTTAAATCACTTAAAAGGGTTGGTTCTAAAGTAAAATCGCCATTTATATAAGTTTTAACTTTATTACTATTAATAGTAGTAGTATTTAATACATTTAAGTATACTTGAATAGTCTTTATATTACTACACTTATTAGTTATAGATATACTTCTTGCGGAAGAACCTTTACCATCTATATCTTTTTGAGCCTCGGGATTAACTAAGTTATATGTTAATTCATCACTATATATTATATCAACACAAGAAGTTGTATTTGCCATTATATTATTATTATCTATCTTCCATAAGGAATAAAAGACAGTAATAGTCCCCAGTAATACTAATATTATGGCTAAAATTATCAACCTCTTTTTATAAAATTCCTGCATATTATTATCCTCTTACTTTAATACTAATATAGCTAAGTCCTTTAGTCAAGTTATTTGTTTTCTTTAAGTATATTTATTATAAATAAAAAGCAAGACTCTAAAGCCTCACTTAGCAATATAGTTAATAACATAGAATTTAGGTATAAGTCATAAAATTTGTATGCCATATTTTATCTTACCTTTTTAACTAATATATTATTTAATAGATAACTGATATGGATCAGAACTTAATCCTGTACCCCCACTAATGGAGATGTTAGATTTTAGAAACAAGGTTGGACGCACCCCAAGGCTATAATCCGTGTTAAGATCATAGACATAGCCACTCGGACAAAAAAGGAAAATATCATTGCTGCTAGCGGATTCTGAGGCTAATGTCCACTGATCGTAACTTTTTAATAAATAATCATTTTTTTTGCAATCGCTTATGGAAGGGTCATTCCAATTATAGAGTGCATTTGCTAAACAAGTTGCTCTATCACTGGTTTGACCACCACTAGTGGCATATCCATAATCACTTGGGTACATTAAGCCAATTTTTCCAGTCCATGTTGTTGGTCTACCACTATAAACCGTTGTCCCTCTTTCTCTTTCGTAAAACATGTTGGCGGTTACATCATCAGAAGTAGGACTGCCGCCTAAATTCCAAACTACATTCGCTATTGCATTTCTAGTACTATCATTTTTTAAACCAGTAGTTGTAAAATCTATCTCTTCACAATTAAAAATTTCTCCTTCATCAATTACGGTCGGCCTACAACCTTTGGTACCATTATAATAAGACCCCATCTTACTATATATTTGTTGTCCATTATAAGAAATTATATCATTGGAATTAGTATAACCACTCTTTAAATAGTCAACTGGATTTAACATCATCATAAGTTGAGAATCTGACCAATCATTCGAGCCATTATTACTTGTTGAAGAACCAACATATTTTTTCTTTTTATCCCAACGAAAATCCTCAAGTCTATCTTCTCTTATTATTTTTATTAAATTTTCTTTGGTTCCATCAAACTTTGTTATATTATTAAATAAACCAATTATACGCCATTTTTCACAAGTCCTTTTAGATTGATTGGTATAATCACTACAGTTAAAATAGACATAATTATCCGGATCGTCTCCTATGTATCTTATATTGTTATCCGGATCATCACTGGCAAAGTTAACGGTATCACTTTGAGCCAGTTCAGTGATTTTTTCACTAACCTTGGTACCTTTACCTCCTAAATCTAGATTAATGTTAAATTCTTGACCTTGTTGATTACTTTGATCACCTTGATTGGCATATTCTACTACTAAATAATATTTAGTTTCTGTCTTAGGATAGACAATTATATTTTTAAAATCTTCATCAGCTCCTCCAGATAGCTCTAAGATTGCACTACTAGGAATATTACATGATGATTCCTCATAATACTGACCATTTACATGTTTCTGCGTAGATGTACAAGTAATTTCTTCTGTTGATTTATATAACTTCCAGGTTACATCATTACTAAATACTCCCAAATTAGGCATTACTTTAATTGAGGCCTCTGTTGGCTCGGCATTTTTAGCGCCTTCACCTCTTATAGTAAACGCTTTTACTTCCTTACGGCCAGGTAATATTATATCAAAAGCCACAGTTTTACTTTTAATATCCATTATAACATTAGTAGTACTTGCTGATGTTACATTATTATTCCCATTTTCCGGATTTTTCACCTGAAAATTAGCTACATAATAAGCATAAGAGATACCTACTCCCATTAATCCCACTAAACAGACTGCCATTAATGTTAAAAGCAGTTGTTTCTTATTGTTCTTTATTTTCATTTTAAACCTCTACTACTTTTATTATTTTTCATAAAATTCCAGCATATTATTATCCTCTTACTTTAATACTAATATAGCTAAGTCCTTTAGTCAAGTCATTTGTTTTCTTTAAGTATATTTACCTAAAGAAAAGCAAGGCTTTAAACCTCACTTAACAATATGGTTGATAACATAGAATTTAGGTATAAGTTGTTAAATTTCTATTTTACCTTTTTAACTAGTACTTTATTAAATAGATAACTGATATGGTTCCGTACTTGATCCAGTACCCCCACTAATGGAGATACTAGATTTTAGAAACAAGGCCGGACGCACCCCATTGCCATAATACGCAGTATAGTGAGCCGCATAGCCACTCGAATTAACACCGAAAGTATAATAGTCGCTAGAGGAGCGAGGGGCTAATGTCCATTGATGATAACTTGATTTAAATAAATAATCATTGTTTTTGCAATCACTTTCAGAAGAGCTATCCCAATTATAAAGTTCTTTTGCTAAACAAGTTGCCCTATCACGGGTTTGACCACCACTAGTAGCATATCCATAATCACTTGGGTACATTAGACCAATTTTTCCAGTCCAGTTTGGAGGGCGATTACTAGAAACAGTTGTTCCTCTTTCCCTTTCATAAAACATACTGGCAGTTATATCATTATAAGTAGAACTACCACCCAAATTCCACACCACATTCTCTATTGCATTTCTAGTATTATCATTTTTTAAACCAGTTGTCGTAAAATCTATCTCGGTACAATTAAAAGTTTCTCCTTTAGCAATTGCTGTCGGCTTGCAACCTTTAGTACCATTATAATAAGAACCCATCTTACTATATATTTCTTGATTATTATAAGAAATAATATCATTGGAATTAGTATAACCACTCTTTAAATAGTCAATTGGATTTAACATCATCATCAGTTGGGAATCCGACCAGTCATTTGATCCACTATCACTAGTTGAGGAACCAACACCATTTTTCTTATAATCCCAAGTGATATTACCAAGACTATCATCTCTTATTATTTTTATTAAATTTTCTTTAGTCCCATCAGACTTAGTTATATTATTAAATAAACCAATTATACGCCATTTTTCACAAGTGCTATCGGACTGATTATTATAATCACTACAATTAAAATAGACATAATTATCTGGATTGGCTCCTATATATCTGATATTGTTATCGGGATCATCACTAGCAAAGTTAACGATATCACTTCGAGCTAGTTCAGTAATTTTATCGGTGATGGAATATTTTTTAAAATAAACATTGCATTTAGTTCTCTTAGATAAATTAGTAGTAAGTAAACCCCAATCATCATTGTTCCATTCACCTACAGCACCATTATCACATACCACTTTCTCTACTGCATAGCCATCATTTTTACCTGGAATTGTACTAGAATATTGGCCATCAATATAAGCTCCTATTACAACATCACCGTAAATAAAATCACCAACTGTCGTTCTAATTACGGCTTGTTCCTCAGATACGAAGAATTTAGAATAAGCAAAATATAGACATAATAAACAACATAATACACAAGGCACTGCCATATATACATATCTTGAATAACTTCTCCATTTTCTTTTAAAATCCAATTGTCTTAAAACTTTTTCCCTATTAAATTTTGTCATATACTTAACCTCTTATGATAAACAGTAGTGTAAATAGTTTTACTCTTAATATCCATTACGACATTAGCAGCGCTTGCTGATGTTACATTGTTATTTCCATTTTTGGAATTTTTTACCTGAAGATTTGCTACATAATAAGCATAAGAGATACCTGTTCCCATTAACCCAACTAAACATACTGCTGTTAATGCCAAAAGCAGTTGTTTCTTATTGTTCTTCCTTTTCATTTTAAACCTCTACTACTTTTATTATTTTTCATAAAATTCCAGCATATTATTATCCACTTACTTTAATACTAATATAGCTAAGTCCTTTAGTCAAGTCATTTGTTTTCTTTAAGCATATTTGTTCTAATAAAAAGCAAGACATAAAAAGTCTCACTTATTAAGTAATATTGATAATTATTAGTCCTCTACGCTTTTAGTATCCTAAACATCATTATCTACATTTTTTTCTTCCAGGTCGGTTTGCCTTACCAAACACCCGACCTGTTTTACTCACTCCATATTTTAGTATAGCTTTAATAGATATGGATCTAAACTTGTTCCTGTACCCCAACTAATGTAGACATTAGATTTTAGAAACAAAGTTGGTCGAACACCAAAGGTAGTGGACACATGAGTATAGCCTGCAGATCCATCTGTGTTCAGATAGAAGACAAGATAATAATAATTAGAGGCAGGTGATAATGTCCACTGAGGATATCTTGATTTAGATTTAAATAAATAATTATTATTTTTACAATCACTCAGAGAAGAACCATTCCAATTCCAAAGTTCTTTCGATAAACAAGTTGCCCTATCACTGGTTTGACCACCACTAGTTGCATATCCATAATCACTTGGATACATTAAGCCAATTTTTCCTGTCCATGTTGTTGGTCTACCACTATAAACAGTTGTCCCTCTTTCATTTTTATAGAAAATTTCTGAAGTTATTTCAGGAATAGAGCTTCCGCCTAAATTCCACACTACATCCTCAATTGCGTTTCTAGTTTTATCATTCTTTAAACCAGTATTTGTAAAATCTATCTCGGCGCAATTAAAATTTTCTCCTTTGGCAATTGCTGCCGGCTTACAGCCTTTAGTACCATTATAATAAGAACCCATCTTACTATACATCTTCTGATGCCCATTATAGGAAATTATATCATCATAGTAAACATATCCATTTTTTAAATAGCTAGTAGGATTTAGCATCATCATAAGTTGAGAATCTGACCAGTCATTTGATCCAGCATCAATAGTTGAGGAGCCAACGCCATCTTTTTTGGCATCCCAAAATAAATTATCAAGGCTATCATCTCTTATTATTTTTATTAAATTTTCTTTAGTCCCGTCGGACTTAGTTATATTATTAAATAAACCAATTATACGCCATTTTTCACAATTACTATCGTATTCATTACAATTAAAATAGACATAATTATTTGGATTTTTACCAATATATCTTATATTATTATCCGGATCATCACTGGCAAGGTTAACTGTATCGCTTTGAGCAAGCTTTGTGATTTGTTCAGCAAAAGTAGGCGTAACAGCTTTACCACCTAAATCCAAATTAATCGTATAAGACTTTCCTTGTTGATTACTTTGATCCCCTTGGTTAGCATATTCTACTACTAAATAATATTTAGTTTCTGTCTTTGAATGAACAGTAATATTTTTAAAATCTTCTAAAGCTCCGCCCAATAGCTCTAAAGTTGCACTACTAGGAATATTACATGATGATTCCTCATAATACTGACCATTTACATGTTTCTGCGTAGATGTACAAGTAACTTCTTCAGTTGATTTATATAACTTCCATGTTACATCATTACTAAATACCCCTAAATTTGGCATTACTTTAATTGAGGCCTCTGTTGGCTGAGCATTTTTATCGCCTTCACCTCTTATGGTAAATGCTTTTACTTCTTTATGACCAGGTAATACTCCATCAAAAGCCACAGTTTTACTCTTAATATCCATTACGACATTAGTAGTACTTGCTGATGTAACATTGTTATTCCCATTTTCCGGATTTTCTACCTGAAAATTTGCCACATAATAAGCATAAGAGATACCTACTCCAATTAACCCCACTAAACATACTGCTGTTAATGCCAAAAGCAGTTGTTTCTTATTAATCTTTTCTTTCATCTTAAACCTCTACTACTTTTATTATTTCCCATTAAAAATAATTAATACTAAACAACCAATAGATCTTTAGAATACCCGTTTACACACTTTACATTTTTCATAGAGTTAAATACTCTATGAAAACCCTAGGTGAATACTGGCTTCAAAGCCTATTTGACTATAAATTTGACTAGAATAGATTTTTAAAATAAAAAGAACTTTACGCTTTTAATCCTAGGAAATACCTAGCAACTTTACATGATTTTTTGACTAAAAATTTGACCACAATTAACAAAAATTTAAACTTTTTATCTATAGCAATATAGGCAATTATGTGTTATAGTTAATATATAAATTAAAAATAAGATACGAAAATACAGTTTCATAGAGTATTTAACTCTATGAAATTTCTATTTAAAATATATTTTATCCAAAACCCAATATTTTATACTAAAAAAAGCAGGTTCCCCTACTTTTCTTCTTTACAAACTTCATCTAAGTCTTTTATTAAATTATCAATATCTTCTTCATTAGGAGTTCTAACACCACTTGCAAAAGCATGACCACCACCATTATACTTAGCAGCAATCTCATTAATAACTGGACCCCTACTACGAATATTTACTTTATAAACTTTATTTTTAGTATCATAAGATATAAAAGCCCAAGCTTTAATTTCTTTAATAAAGTTAAAATTATTAACCATATTACTAGCCGTGCCACTATCTACGCCAAATTTTTCTATTAGTTCATTATCTATTTTAATATAAGCAAAACCATTTTCCGTAAGAATTAGATTTTCAGCTAAATAACCCTGGAATCTAATTTCATTAATTGGTCTTTCATATAACTTAACATATAACTTGGAAAAATCTAAATTAGTTTCTTCTATTAAACGACTTACTAACTTAAAAGTTTTAGCAGTAGTATAGGGAAGTAAAAATCTATCACTATCGGATACAATTCCACAAAATAAGTTTTCGGCTACATGTAGGGGCATTTTTAACTTTGTATTAAATATTAATTCCGTAACTAATTGAGCCGCTGAACAACTAGTGGTATCCACTAGTTCAACATCCCCCATTTTATCTTCAAAAGGATGGTGATCGATTTTTATAACCTCACTATACTTACTAAAAGTTATTCCATCAATTCGATAGATATTAGGAACATCAACCACAATTAACAAGGGATTAACTAATTCATCTTCATTTATTTTATCTAAAGTCCCGTAAGTCTTAAAACGAGCCACACTACTACCAACAGCATAAACTTTCTTATTAGGAAAAGTTTCTCTAATACTATCTCTTAGAGCTATCTCGGTAGTTACCGCATCAGGATCTGGTCCAATATGCCTAGCAACTACAATTGTGTCATATTTTTTTATCTTTTGATATATCTTTTTATATATTGGATTTACCACAAAAATACTCCTGACTAATTATTAAGAAAACTATATGTATCTCTAGCAATCATAACTTCTTCATCAGTTGGTATAACATAAATAGGTACCGATGAGTTAACAGAAGAAATAATGCCTTCTTTGCCAAATCTCGTGGCTTCATTTTTTTCACGGTCAATCTTAATACCTAAAGCCCCTAATCTATCAACAATCATACGACGAACATGAGCAGAGTTTTCCCCAACTCCGGCGGTAAATACCAACATATCACAACCACCTAGTTCTACATAATATTGGGCTATATATTTAACAATAGAATTTACTAATAAGTGATGTGCTAAAATAGCTTTATGATTACCATTACTAATTTGAGCTTCAATATCTCTAAAATCACTAGAAATACCGCTGATACCTAACATACCACTCTTCTTATTTAAAATCTTATCTACTTCTTCTAAAGACATACCAGTCTCTTTCATAATATAAGGAATAATAGAATAATCTATATCCCCACAACGAGATCCCATTACAATACCTGCATTAGGAGTAAATCCCATAGTTGTATCAATACATTTACCATCTCTTACAGCCGAAATAGAACCACCTGAGCCAATATGACAAACAATTACATTGCAATACTTACGATCAAGTATTTCAGAAGCCCTTTCAGATATATATTTATGACTTAAACCATGGAAACCATATTTTCTAATCCCATACTTTTCATACCATTCATAAGGAACCGGATAAATATATTGATCTTCATCCATTGTTTGATGAAAGGCTGTATCAAAACATCCTACTTGTAGGGCATTAGGAATAGCCTTTTGAAAAGCCTCTACGCCCATAATATTAGCAGGATTATGTAAAGGTGCAAGAGGAATAAGTTTTCTTAATTGTTCCATAACATCTTCATCAATAATTACAGACTTATTATACTTATCTCCCCCATGTACTAGGCGATGTCCTACTCCTTTAATCTCATCTAAATCTTTAATAACTCCCTTTTCTAAAAGAGTCTTAAGTAAAATATCTACAGCAACACTATGATCTTTTAATTCTGCTTGATATTCTTCTTTTTTACCATTTTGTTTAATTGTATAAATACCATCATTAATTCCAATTCTTTCAAATATTCCTGAAATTAATACTTTAGCCTCTGGCATTTCATATAATTGAAATTTTAAAGAACTACTACCGGCATTTACTGATAATATTTTCATTTTTTCCACCTCTAGTCCATTATACTAAAGTTTAGAAATAATATCTATCTTTTAATAGTAAAAAAATCTTTATTTACAATATTTTTCGGTCTATAAGCCTGCATTTCTAGTGCTTCTTCATCTATATGGGTATTATCAAAATTATATCCATACTCATTTATAGTATCACTATATCTTTTTTTTAAATCATCTAAATAAATAAACTCTCTTGTTTTATTTTTACTATATTTTATTTGCATATTATCACCACTATTAGTATGTTAATAATTTCTATTTTCATACAAAAAAAGCAGGAATTTATCCCACTTAAATTAATTATTTTGTTAAATTATATGTTACTTTATCATAACCCATAAAAGCATTCTCGGTTTCATAGAAAACATAAAGTGATTGATTATTATTAGTTGGATATATACTATCTATTTTTTGTAAATCAGTCCCCTTTGTTTCACTAGCAACAAATTTTAAAACATTCTTTTCATCAACACCTAATTTAGTTAAGGTTTCTTTATAAGTTAATTCTTTATCAGCATTAATATCATAATAATAAACATTTACATAAGAAGCCCCACTACCACGATATAAATTATACTCTGTTACAACAGAAACAAAAATTATATTATTTAATACTGTATATGTATAATTAGTACTTAAACTAGCCGGAATCTCATTATCTTTATTATCTTGTTTTACCATATTTATATAGTTTTGATTATCATCTAAAATTTTCTTATTTAATTTTTCTGTAGCATCGGTTGTAATATTAATCTTAGGTAAATTTACTAATCTAACTAGTTTTTTAGGTTCTCCTTCTTCATATCCAACAGAGGCAGTTGGCCAATCAAATTCCTTAAAAGCGGTATAGGCTAAACCTACATAGTTTAAACCATTAAATTCTTTGGCTGATTCATTATTTTTATCGACATTAGTATTATTTGCTTTTTCTTCTTGTTTATTATTTGCATCGCAATTACTCTTATTATTTACTTTATCATAAATAAGATATCCTCCTAATGCTATAACAATTATAACTAATAAAGCAATTACTATATTCTTTTTGTCTTTCATATAAACAATACTTCCTTTCCAATAATTATGCTAGCACACTAATTTTAAAATGTAAATTTTAAATTACAAGCCAATATGTCAAGTTTACAATCATTTAAAGGTGCTAATATTTTCAAGAAAAGCTATCTATTAAGGACATAACTTTTTCTAAATTAATTAAGCCTAGTATTATTTAAAGGAAATATTTTTATCAAACAATTTAATAATATTATTCATATCATCACATTTTTCCATACTTTTTAGAGGCCAATTATCACATTTTCCCGGTTTTATAAAAGAAAAAACACCAATAAAGTGCTTAAATACTATAAAACATCAGCAAAGTCTTGGTTTTCTTCTTCTGGTTTTACCGTAATAACTTCCCTGTTTTTAATACAAGTATGAATCATATCTTTATAATTAATTAACTCTTCATACAGATAACACTTACTCAAAACCGGATTAATTACCGGATGTTTAGGCACAAAAATCGTACAACAATCTTCAAATGGTAAAATAGAGGTTTCGTAAGTACCAATCTTTCTGGCTAACTCAATTATCTCTAATTTATCAAAACAAGCAACCGGTCTTATAACAGGCATTTTCACAACTTCATTAATACAACTCATACTACTTAAAGTTTGACTAGCCACTTGCCCAATACTTTCGCCATTTACTAAAATCTTACAATTACTTCTGCTAGCAATAATGGCACTTATTCGATACATCATTCTTCGCATAATGGTAATTAAATAGTCATTAGGAATATTTTTATAAATAGATTCTTCTATCTCTGTAAAGTTAATAATATGGACTTTAACATAAGAATCATTATATACCGATAATTTTCTAGCCAGTTCTAAAACTTTATTACGAGCCTCTTTTGATGTATGAGGAGGGGCCTCAAAATAAATACATTCTATCTTAACACCTCTTTTAATTGCCATATAACCACTAACAGGAGAATCTATACCCCCACTTAACATAAGTAAGCCTTTACCAGCAACTCCTACGGGATAACCACCAATACCTAAAATATCTTCAAAATAAATATAACTAAAGTCTTTTCTAATCTCGACATTAACTTCTAAATCGGGATTATGAACATCTACTTTCTTATCTTGAATATTCTTTAAAATATGACCTCCTAAAGTAGCGGCTATTTCCATACTACTACCCGGATATTTCTTATAAGATCTTTTAACTACCACTTTAAAAGTCTTAAATTCTTTATCCTTTAAAAGACTAATTAACCCTTCTTTAATAGCATCCATTTCATTACTAAGTTCATATGCAATAGTCATTTTATGAATCCCAAATACACATTTTAATTTTTCAATAGTCTTATCAAAATCAGTAGTCTTTATAAACATTCTGGAAGCATCATAACTAGTAGTATGTTTAATATTACTTAATGCATCTTCAACATTCTTTTTTAAAGCCTTTAAAAAGAAATTAATATTATCTTTTTTAGTTGTTAATTCTCCATATTTAATAATTATAAGTTTTTGCATAATTTCCCACCTCACTTAGTTTAGCAAAAGTAACACTAAATAACAAGAAAAAAATAAGTCTAAACTTAAACTTACTTTTCTTCTTTTAAATACTTTATTTCGTATTTATCTAAATCACTAATCTCTATATCTTTTTTATTTAGAGCATCTCTTACATATTCTTGA
>CAKOMH010000016.1:0-27133 GCA_934096595.1 uncultured Bacilli bacterium
GGTTGGGATACACATGGATTACCTATTGAAAACCATGTGGAGAAAAAATTAGGTATTTCTTCAAAAAAAGAGATTTTAAAACTTGGCGTTGATAAATTTAACCAAGAATGCCGTAATAGTGTTGCTGAAAATGAAGCTGCTTTTACAAGATTAACTAGTAAAATGGGGCAGTTTATTGATGTTGATCATCCTTATTTAACTTATAAAAATGAGTATATTGAAACAGAATGGTGGATTTTAAAAAAGTTCTTTGATGAAGGTTACTTTTATGAAGGAACAAGAGTAGTACCTTATTGCCCTCACTGTGGAACGGGTCTCGCTACTCACGAAGTTGCCCAAGAATATGTATCAGAACCAGCAACCACTTTATATGTTCCTTTTAAAATTAAAAATAGCGATACTTATTTTCTAGCTTGGACAACAACCCCTTGGACGCTGCTTGCCAATGTTGGTCTTTGTGTTAATCCAGAAATGGACTATGTAAAAGTTTTAGTTGAGGGAATTAAATATATTGTAGCTGAAAGCTTAATTACTAGTGTTTTCCAAGATAAAGAAGTAGAAATTTTAGAAAAATTTAAGGGTAAAACTTTAGAATTTACGGAATATGAACAATTAATTCCTGAGTTAAAAGTCGAAGGTAAGGCCTTCTTTGTCATGTGTGATGAATATGTTACAGCTTCTGATGGTACGGGTATTGTTCATATGGCCGGAGCTTTTGGTGTTGATGATGCAAATGTATGTAATCGTTATGATGTCCCAATTGTTAATCCAGTTGGTAAAGATGGTTGTTATACCGAAGGACCTTGGGCTGGTAAATTTGTGTTTGATTGTACCGATGAAATTGTAGCTTATTTAAAAGAAAATAATAAATTATTTAGAAAACAAAAGATAACTCATGATTATCCACATTGCTGGAGATGTCATACGCCATTAATTTATTACACAATGCCAAGTTATTATATTAAAGTATCAGCTTTTAAAGATAAGTTAGTAGAAGCTAATAAAGAAGTAAACTGGTATCCAGATTATGTTGGCGAAAAGAGATTTGCTAACTGGTTAAGTAATGCTAAAGACTGGAATATTTCTCGTAGTCGTTTCTGGGGAGCTCCAATTCCATTCTTTAAATGCAGCTGTGGTCATAATGAGATGTTAGGAAGCATTGCAGAATTAAGAAGTCGCAGTGTGGAACAATTACCTGAAGATTTAGACTTACATAAACCATATATCGATAATGTTCATCTAACTTGTCCAGAGTGTGGGAAACTTATGGAACGCATTCCTGATGTACTTGATTGCTGGTTTGATTCTGGTTCGATGCCTTTTGCACAATATCATTATCCATTTGAAAATAAAGAATTATTTGAAACCCAATTTCCCGCTGACTTTATTTGTGAAGGGATTGACCAAACTAGAGGTTGGTTCTACACCTTAATGGTAATTTCAACATTTGTAATGGGACATGCTCCTTATCGTAATGTTTTAGTAAATGATTTACTATTAGATGGAGAAGGCAAAAAGATGAGTAAATCGCGTGGCAATATAGTTGAACCTTTTAAGACTATTGAAGAATACGGCGCTGATGAAGTAAGATTTTACTTGCCTTATGTTTCTCCAGTATGGACACCTCTTAAGTTTTCTTTTGACGGCTTAAAAGAAGTTCATTCTAAATTCTTTAACCCACTAAAAAATACTTATAATTTCTTTGTTATGTATGCTAATGCAGATAAGATTGATACCGATTTATGCGATGTTAAATATGAAGAATTAGATTTAATTGATAAATGGTTAATATCTAAATATAATACTTTAGTTAAAAATGTTAGAGCATCTTTTGATGAATATGATTTAAATAAAGTAGTACATTTCTTAACTGATTTTGTTTGCGAAGACTTATCAAATTGGTATATTCGTCGTAATCGTAACCGTTTCTGGGCAAGCGAACTTACTACTAGTAAAAAAGCTGTTTATAAGACAACTTATGAGTGTTTAGTTGGTCTTGCTAAGTTAATGGCTCCAATAGTTCCATATCTATCTGAGGAAATGTATCGTAATTTAACAAATGAAGAGTCAGTTCATTTAAGTAATTATCCCGTAGTTAATGAAGAACATATTAATCTTAATATTGAAGAGAAAATGGATAAAGTAAGAGATTTAATTTCTTTAGGGCGTAATGCCAGAGAAGATAGTAAAATCAAGGTAAGAATTCCTCTTGCTACCGTTATTATTGATGGCAAATTAGAAAGTCTATTAGGAGATTTAACTACTCTTATTACCGAAGAATTAAATGTTAAAACTTTAGAATTTACCAAAGATTTAAGTAAATATATGAATTTAACAATTAAACCTAATTTTAGAGTAGCTGGTTCGATGTTCGGTAAAGATATTAAGGCTTATCAAGAATTACTATTAAATTTAAGTGAAGAAGACAAGTTAAAATTAAATAATAAAGAAGAATTAACGGTTACTTTCTTAGATAAAGATTTAACTATTACAAGTGAAATGATTGATGTTAGAATTGAAGCTAAAGAAGGTTTTGATGTTGCTATGAACGGTCGTGATTTTGTTATTTTAGATACGACTTTAACAGACGAGTTATTACTTGAAGGTATGGCAAGGGAAGTTGTTTCTAAATTGCAAAATATGCGTAAAGAAATGGATTTAGATATTCAAGACCATATTAATGTGTTATATAGTGGTTCCGAAAAAATTAAAGAATGCTTTACTAAATATGAAAACTTTATTAAACAAGAAACTTTAGCCGATAGTTTAAACTTAGAACAAACAGATAGTCATTTTGATATTAATGGCGAAGATTGCTCTTTAAAAGTTAGTAAGAATTAAAGTAAATAAAGGTTAAAATAATCATACTTAAGTAAAAAATCTTTATAAAATGCTAAAAATAAAGTTTAAAGATGATAATTAGTTGTCTAGATGATAATTAATTGTCATCTTTTTTACTTTTTATAGTAAAAATATTTGCATTTTGTAAATAAAAGTGGTAGGATATTTCTACATTTGAAGGGGATGGTTCTTATGATAAATACTACTAATATTAAAGATGATTTAGAATTTGTTTCAAAAGATAATACTAATCAAAAGTTTGATAACGAATTTAAGACTATAAATGTGGAAGTACTTAGTCAGATTGCCGAAAAATGGTTAAAGGCTATGAAAGAAAATAATGTTGAGGCTATTTTACCAAAGACAAAAGAAGAACTTAGTTTCTTTGAAGTATGGTGGTATAATTTGAATTTAGTTAAAAAGTTTTGCCGTGATAATCCTGATGCTTCTTTATCAGAAGATCAATTAGTTTTTGGCTATTATAATGAACCTTTTTATGTTGGCAACTGGTTTTGGCGACAAAAAGATAGATTAAAAGATAAACAGTTTAATGAATATCAGAAGACTGCGTTAGAGGCTATTAAAGTTAAAAAAGCCGAAGAAAGAAATATATATACGGGACTTTCTACAGCACAAAGATGGTTATTAGCAATCAAGAATGATACTGTATCCGATTTGCTACCAGCATCAAAGTCTGAACTTAGATTCTTTAATTTGTGGTGGTATAATTTTAGTCTTGTTTACTCTTATCATCAAAAAAATGAATATCTATGCTTGGAACCCCAAACATTTGTTATTGATTATTATGGTAAAAAAATTGATATAGGAAGTTGGTTACTCAAACAAAAGAGACAAGAGGTTGCTGGAAAACTTTTTAAAGAGCAAATTAAAGCCTTAGATGGTCTTGATATGGTATGGAGCAAAAATTCTTCTAATTATCGAACTAAAAAAAGTGATATTGTTGCTTCAAAATGGTTAAAAGCAATTAGAAATAATGAAATCGAAAAGATTTTACCAAGTAGTCTTGGGCGTCTAAAAAAATATGATATTTGGTGGTATAACTTTACTCTTGTTAAAAAATATTTGGAAACTAGTAATAACCAAAATTTAAACGATTTAAAAACTGTAGTTGGCTATTATGGAGAAAATGCTCATTTAGGCAATTGGCTTAGCCAACAAAGAAACCGCCGAATCAGTAATAATTTATCCGACTTACAAATAGAAGCTTTAAATAGTATTCATATGGTTTGGAAAAAAGGTCTATCTTCTAAGGAACAATGGTTACTTAATTATGAAGAAGCTAAAAAATATAAAGATAAATGTGGTAATTTGTTAATTCCCAAAGATTATACCGTTATCGGTTTAAATGGTATAGAGCTTCATGTTGGCGTGTGGGTTAGTAATCAAAGAGCTAGGTATGAGGCAGGAAAACTTACTGATGAACAAATAGAATTGCTTGTAAAAATAGACATGGTCTGGCGTGTTTCTGATTTAAAATGGAATGAATATTTTGATATGGCTAAAAAATATTGGGAGAGATATGGTAATTTATTTGTTTTTCCAACTAGTAATATTAATAATGCCCAAGCTTTATATTCTTGGCTGGCAAAGCAAAGAGAAGCCTACTGGGAAGGAAATTTGTCGCTTAAAAAAGCCGAATTATTGGAAAGCCTTAATATTAGTTGGCTTAAATTAAAAATTGAATGGTTGAAAATGTATGATTACGCTTATAAATATTATATAAAAAACGGTAATATTAGAGTTACTTATGGCTACTCTTTTAATGATATTGACGGGAATCCTGTAAATCTTGGTAAATGGCTCCGAACTCAACAATATTATTATCGTGATGGCAATTTAAAACCGCTGCAAATTGAAATGCTAAATAAAATAGGGTTTATTTTGGATAAGCGCGATAATAAAACTGCTAATATAAAGTTGTTTACAACCTATAATTTAATAAAATATGTAACAAGAGAATTATTAGAAAGATATTCACTATTAGAAATGAATGCTAAAATTAACTTTTGCAAGGATAGTCAAGGTCAATATCCCTTAGTTATTAATGGAAAACTAAATCCTATATTTACAATGAGTAGTCAAGATATTAAAGAAAATTGTAATGGCATTTCTTTAGAAGATATGATAATAAAATATCAAGATAGATTAGCGCTTATTAGAGGTTAGTTATGGAATTTGATTTAAATAATATTTATTATCAATATTTAGTTAAATATCATGATGAGTATGGTAATATTAATGTACCTATTAATTATAAAATTAATCTTGGAGATGGCAAAACCCTGAGATTAGGATATTTTGTTAATGATTTAAGAAAAAAGTATCGAAATGGTCAAATGACGCTTGCAGAAAAAAGATTTTTAAAAGAATTACATATTTCATGGTATCCCTTAGATGAGGCTTGGACTTTTATGTATGAACTAGCTAAGGATTATAAAGATACACATGGTAATTTAGATATTAAAAGAGATTATAAAGTAACTATAGATGGCAAAGATTATAACTTGGGCCGCTGGCTAGAAAGACAAAAAAGAAATTATAAATGGACGGTTGCTTCTTACCAAGAAAAAACTACCAATGACTGGTATTTAAAAGATGAAAGAATAAAAATGTTAGACGATTTAGATATTGATTGGCGTGATGCTAAAGAACAAAAATGGTTTGCTAAGTACAGGATAGCTTTCAAATTTTATCAAGAACAGGGAAATTTAAAAATGCCTAAAGATTTTAAAGCTTCCCTTAATGGTAAAGATTTTAACCTATATGATTGGCTTTTAAAAAATAAGAAGAAATATCTTTTTAATAAAGAAGACTTATCTGATGAACAGATTGAAGCTTTAAAAATAATTGATATCACGAAATTTAATAATTTAGAAATTACTTGGCAGTATATGTATAATGAAGCTTATAAGTATTATAAAAAACACGGTAATTTAAAAGTAAATGCTAAATATTCTTATTATACTTTAGATGGAACTTTAGTTAATTTAGGATACTGGATTAATTCGCAAAGAAGAAAGTATAAAAATATGATGAATCCAGATAAAACTAGTACTTATAAAGGAAAATTATCTCTAGATGAGATTGAACTTTTAGATGAAATTGGGATGGTTTGGAAAACTAATAGTAGTTTTGATGATATTTATCCTTATTTATTAGTCTATTATCAGCACTATGGTAACTTAAATATTCCTTGTAAATTTAAAACTGATGATGGTTATACTTATAAAGAAAAGGGAAGTATTGCCCTTGGCGGTTGGTTAAATAGTTTTAAGAATAATGTAAATCCCTTAGGAGAAAACGCGTTACTTTTAACTAAAATTGGTCTTAAATATCCCCCTAGAATTAATGAAAAAGTAATAAAAGAGATATGTGAAGATAAGAAAATAGATTATGAATTTAATTTAGCGGTTTTAAAAAGAATTTCTTATATAGAATTTGTTAGTAAGATAGCGTATTTAGAAGAAAACAATATTCCTCTTGTTTCTAATAAGGTCATACATGCCATTTTTAGTATGAGTAATGAAGATATAAAATGTTATTATAAGATAAGTTTAGAAGAAATTATAGATAAATATTATAATAAACACTTACAAAAAAATAGGTCTTTTAAAACCTATTAAGATACTTTTAAATTAGAGTTAATCCATGAATTCTTGGAAAACTTTTTCATCGAAGATGTGGTCTTGTAAATCCTCATCTTCTTTTTTCATTTCTTCATTATTAACTAAGAAGTATTTATGATAAAGATAATCTTTACCATCAGTACTTACGGGATCATCCCAAGTAAGATCAATATGTAGCCATTCATCATCAAAGTAAACAGCATTCCAAATATGAGTATTACTTGAAACCTTGTAATTTTTAACCCCTAGTTTATCTAAGGCTAGAGCATAGGCATCCGCATACCCATTACAAGTAGCATATCCCTCCATAAAAACTCCATAAGCAGTGTTACTATGATATTTACCAGACCCACTATTATTTTTTTCTGTATCATACTTAGTATGATTAATAATGTAATCATGAATTGCTAAGAGTTTATCTTTTAAAGTCATATTTTCTGTAATAACACTATTTAACATGGTAATTACTTTATCATTTAAAAGAGAGATTTCCTCATCAGTATAAGTCTTTGTTACTTTTAAAGTTATTTCTCCCGTATCATCATATAAGGTTTGAATAGAAGAAAAAGAATTAAAAGGATTAGCATAGTTATTAATTTGAGTAAGTAGGGTATCATTAGTGGAAATACTTTTAATATCACTAATACATTCACTATACTCTTTAGGACAATAAAAAGTAAATGAATTCCATCCATTATTAATAACACTATAAATAATATTTAATAAATCATGATAACTATAGGGAACAAAGTCAGTCGTTTCTTGAACAAATTTATAAGAAGCATCTTTATGATATTTATTACTATCTAAAATAACTACCTCTTTAGTATTATCTAGTTTACTAACGACAAAGTCAGTTATTGTCTCAATATTTTTTACTTCAATTGCAAATAAAACGCCTAAGATAATAGGCCATATAAGTTTTTTCAATTTAATCACCTAGTAGATTATATCAAAAAAAATGAACCCTTACTAGTTCATTTCTTTAACTTTATTATTTAATCTTGATTTTTGTCTAGCGGCAGTGTTCTTTTTAACAAGACCTTTGCTAGCTGCTCTATCAATTACAGTTTGTACTTCTTTAACTAAAGAAGTCGCTTCTTCTTTATTCTTTGATGCGATTGCTTTTTCACAAGCTTTAATAGTATTCTTAACTCTTGCTTTTAATTCGTGGTTATTAGCAGTAGTTTTAGCAATTTGTTTAATCGCTTTCTTAGAACTCTTAATATTAGCCATACTCTTGCTCCTTCCTTAAATGTCTATATGATTTTATCAAATATTTCGGGACTTTTCAAGGTGTTTGAACCCTTTTTTATATTCTTTAATTACTAATAGTAACTTTAAGATTAGGCAGCAGAAAAAAGTTGACTTAAAATAAAATTCGTCTAACTAATAATAGTAAAGTATATCTTTTAAATAATAAAAAGGCTTTTCCCTTAATGAAATCTAAAATATCATTTTATTAATAATAATATCCATAATTTGACATATTATTTAAGTAATACTTACTACAATTAAGTAGTGATGATTATGAGAAAAAGATTTAAAAGTAAGAAAAGATTAAATGTATGGAAAAAGATTATTTATGGAATATTTATTTTAATTGGGTTTTTCTTAAGTTATCTGTACTTTTATTTAAAGGTACGAAATATGATATCTAGTGAAGATTATTTAAACTACTTATTAAAAGTTGGCTTTAGTAGGCAAATTGATGCTAGCAATATTAAATCTACTTTTTTAGATAAAAAGGGAATCGCTAATATAATTAATGGCTCTATTGATTCTGATAATAATGGTAATTTAAATAGTGAAAATAATTCTTCTAATAAAACAGAAAATGACCAAGATAATAAGCAAACTAATAGTTCTAAAAACAATAATGATACTAAAGAAGTTCTTAATAGTGATAAACCCGTAATATATATTTATAGTACTCATGATACAGAAGGCTATGCTAGTAGTTATTTTAATATTTATAATATAAAACCGGATGTTAAAATTGCTTCTTATTATTTACAAGAGAAGTTAAATGATTTAGGCCTTAATACGATTGTCGAGAAAAGAAAGATTAAAGATGTTTTAAACAAGAATGGTTGGGTTTATAAGGATTCTTATAAGGCTTCAAGAATTTATTTAAAAGATACTTATAATAGTAATAACTCTTTAAAGTTTTTTATTGATTTACATAGAGATTCTTCTTTAAAGGGAAAGACTACAACCTCAATTGATGGTAAGGCTTATGCTAGAGTAATGTTTTTAGTTGGTTTAGAACATGATAATTATAATGCTAATTTAAAAGTAGCAACGGATATTAATAATCTAATTAAGAAAAAGTATCCTAATTTGACAAGAGGTATTTATAAAAAAAGTGGAGCGGGGGTAAATGGTATTTATAATCAAGATTTTAATAGTAATTGTATTCTAATTGAGCTGGGTGGGCAAGAAAATACTATGTTAGAAGTATCCAATACAATTGATATCTTAGCTGGTATTCTTTATGATTATATAGGAGCTAATCTATGAAAAAAGGTAATCCTTTCTTTAAAATTTTATTTATATTTTTCTTAATCTTTATGGCTCTTTATATTGCTTTAGAATCAGGATATTATGATGTTAAAATGGGAAGAAAAGCTACTATTACCGAGGAAAAACTTCGAGAGTTTGAACAGGATGTTAAAGAAGGTAAAGAAATTGATTTAAAGGATTATTTAACAAAAGACTATATTGATTATTCATCAGGAGTATCAAGATTTGGCAGTAAAATAGGAACTAGTCTTGATAAATTAATGGATGGGGGAATTAAAGATTTTCTAAATCTTTTAGGTAGTTTATTTTAGCTACTTGATGCTTGCAATAACTTGTATTTTATGGTATCCTAACGGTAATTTTTGAGGTGATTTTATGATGGAATGTGATAGAGATAAATATGTAAGAGTCGTATATAAATACCAACAAGAGATACCTTTAAAAAATGGACAATTAAGTCGTCATTATAATATTGATCAAGTTGCTAGTATGCCTGATGATGTTCTTTCTAGGTATTATTATTTTATTCAAGAAAGATTAAATGTTATTGCCACTTTAACTAAGAAGCAAGATGAAGAAAAACTAACTACGACTGAAGAAATAGATGATGCTATGCAACAATATTTAGTTGATACTTATGAAATTGATAATGGTCCCGATGAAGAACCAACTATGTATAAAGAAAATTTTTTAGGAGTAACAGAACCAAATCAAGTAGGAAAGTTGCTATCAAGAATAAAAAAATAAGTAATAATTACTATTTAAATAAAGAAAAGGGGATAATAATGGAAAATAATTTACGAGATAATTTTGTTGATTTTATTTATACTTATCAGCAAGAAATGCCTGTTAAAAGAATAACTGATGGCGGCCATTTTAGCAAGCAAGAAATTAATAATTTTTCGACTGCGGCCCTTTTTGAATGCTATGCTTATATATCCAGAAGGCTTAGAATAATTGCTAAAGCAATAGCTGAACAAAAAGGTAAAATCGAAGAAGAAAGTGGGCAAGTAGAGATTAGTGATGCTTTAGAAGAATATCTTTTATATACTCATGAAGAGGATAATGGTCTTTTCGAAGAACCAACGAGATATGAAGATGATTTTTTAGGAGCAAAGTGTCCTAATGAAAGAAGATTATAATTTAAAAGGGTAATAATTAATTACAGAAAGTGTTTAATTGTTACCTTTTTTCTATGCAATAAATTATTTTCAAAATATTTTAACTATGGTATACTCATAATAGATGGGGATTTATAATGAATATTAAGGAAAGTTTGGTGATTTTTAAATACTAATTAAAAAAATATATAATAAAATCAGGGGGACTTAAAATTTTGAAAGTGAGAAGTTTATGAAAAAAGCAAAAAGTTTAGTATTATTAATGATTATGGCCTTCTTATTAACAGGCTGTGTAAAATTTAATACAAATATTGAAATTAAGAAAAATAAAAGTATGGATATGGCAGTTATTTATGCTGTTAATTCTTCATTGTTAAGTTATATGGATAATGATGGGGGCATCTTATCTGATGATGATAAAAAAGAACTTGAAGATGAAGGTTTTACTATTGAAAACTATAGTGATGAGACATTTACTGGTTACAAATTATTAAAAAATGTTAAAAATATTGATGATGTTAGTGCTGCAAATGATGTGAATTATAGTATCTCAGGGTTATTAGATGATTCTAATGCCAATGATAAAAAGATGTTTAAAGTAGAAAAAGGCTTATTTAAAAATACTTATTATGCTAATATTAAGTTTGATGCTAGTGATAGCGGCTTAGATGATAATGATTCTTCTTTTGATAAGGATTTTGATATTAATGATAATAATTCCAGTGTAGCTCTTTTAGAAAATGAAATAGATAATAATTTTGATGATGGTTATGGTTTGCCAGAAATGGATTTTTCTAATATGGCTGGTCTAGCTGGCAATATGGATTTAAGTTTTAAAGTTAATTTACCTTATAAAGCAATCAGTAATAACGCAAGTAGTGTAGATAATGATTCTAAGACTTTAACTTGGAATTTATCGGCTACTAATACTTCTAACATTGAATTTAGTTTCTATTTATATAATTGGAATACTATTTTAGCTTTAGGTGGTATTGTAATGGCTACTGTTATTCTTGTTGTTTTACTAGCCTTAGCTTTAAGCAAGAAAAATAATGTTAAACAAATTGAAGTAAGAATCAGCAATAATTAAATGAATTTTTAATTTTAAAAACAAGGAAAAGAATAGAAAAAGACCTATAGATTTAAAGTCTATAAGTCTTTTTAAAATACTTTTTTAATATGTCGGTTCTAAGATATTAAAATTTATTCAGTTTCTTTATTAACAAAATTTTTAAGATAAGTCTCATAAGCTTGATAAGCGGTATCATGAGTCATAGCCTTATATTTAAGATTTTTCATCTTTAATAAATTTTTAGTGAAATATTCTAATAGATAAGGATTACGAATTAGAAGGGGACCTAAAAGATAAGTGCCATAAAAATTATTTTTTCTAATACCTTCGTTTTTGTTGTTTGGAGCAAATCCCGTCCCCGTAGTTACTTTAAATAGGGGAGTTTCACTATATTCTTTAATAACCGTATTACGATTTTGAAAACCAATGACATAATTTTTAATTAAATCAGTGGTATAGACTTGTTCGCCAATGATTCGAAAATCTTCTTTAACACTTTTAAAGTTTAAAATTTTTAAATCACTAAATAAATCGAGAGCATTACCAGTTACTAAAATAAATTTATTAGCATCAATATACTTAGTTAAATCTTCTTTATATCTTTTTAAATCTTCTAAGACTAAGGAGTAAGACTCATCAAGCCCTGTCCCAATATAAATAAAGTCATAGTCCATAATTTTAATATCATCATGTAAAGATTTAAAATCAATTTTATATTTTACTTCTTCTTTATCTAAAGCATGCTCTAAGGCTCGGATATTAGCCGACTCCCCATACATATTCATGATGTCATAATATAAATGTAATATTTTAATCATTTTGCTCTTGCTCCTTTTCTTCGGATTTTTCAATCATCTCTTTAATTATAGCGGTCATATCAAAACATACCATTGTATAAATATCACCAGTTGATCTAGTTTCAACTAAATTAAGAAGGTTATTTAAATCATCAACTAAAACTAATTTATTCTTATCAATCCCTGCATATTCTAATCTAGTCTTAACATCATAACGAAATCGTCCAATGCAGAAAATTTTATCGATTGCCTCATCATCTAATAACTCAAAGTTAACATCATATAACCACGAAAGGTCATTTTCTTTATAACGCCTAGAAACATTTTCAAAACCTAAAATAACAGTTTTGGTTCCTTTCTGTTCTCTAATGTATTCACAACTTTGATAATAGCTTAAATTATTTTCATTTTTAGTTTCTAACATCATGATAGGGCGACCGGCAATATAATAAGTTTTTCCGCGCTTAGAAGCAATTTTATCGGTATTAAGAGCATATAAGATTTTATCTTCCCGAATATTTAAAACCTTAGCTAAAGTGTAGGCAGCCGTTGTTGCATAAGCCGTATATAAAGCATTCTTATTAATATAAATATCATTACCATCAATAGTAATATGTTGTTTTTCTAAATTAATATTAGTTGCTAAGTAATCGGGAGTACCACGATAGAAATCACATCTTGGACATTTATAATCACCTAGATGCCCATAATGATAATAAGAATATTCTAACTTTTCATGACATTTAGGACAATAAGCAAAATCCACATTATTTAAAGCAGGCTTTTTAAAACTATGCTTAGTCTTATCAAGACCATAAGTCGTAATTTTGCCCTTATGCGTAAGTTTTAGACGACTAACAAGAGGATCATCACCATTGATAATAAGATGAATAGAATCATCAAGGGCCTTATTTATCTCTTTAAAAATAATCTCAGGGGTCCCATTTCTTACCGGTTGATCACGCGTTAAGTTCGTTATAATTAAATGCGTTGGTTTTTTCTTTGGAAAAATATATTGTAAATGCCTTTCATCGCATTCTAAAAGTAAGACATCTTTTTTAAATTCACCATTAAGTTTTAAATTATTAAAAATTAAAGTAGTCGTTCCAATTTCCCCGTTAGAACCATATTCATTTAGAGCAACGGATAAACCAGCATCGGTTAAGATATGTTTAATTAAATTACAAGTTGTTCCTTTACCAGAAGAACCAGTAACTGCAATGACATATTTAGGATATTTAACATCATTAACAATATCATCACCAAAAATTTTTAAAACCCAATAACCAGGTAATTGAGTTCCATTTTTACCAAAAAGTTTGCAGCCAAAGTTAATAAATCTATTAACTAAAGTAGCTAAAAATATTTTCATAATAACACCACCATAAGGTAATTATACTATAAAACCTTGAGAAAAAAAGAGATTTTGCTAAGTTTTGTCGAAATTATATAAAATGTTAAAGAGATTTGTTATATTTAGTTTAGGTGATACTTGTGGATATATTTTATAGTGATGATACTTTGTTTGTAAATGTTTATGAAAATATTAATAAAAATAATATTTCAAGTTTAAAGACTCGAGTTTTTAAGATTGCTAGGGATTATGATATTGAAAATATTGTTTTGAATACAAATGGTTATAGGAAGAGTAATTATTTATTAAAAGAGTTTATAAATGATTATGAGTCTAATTTTAATGGACATATTAGGTTTAAATAGTTTTAAATTATGATTACTTCCCACCCACCACTCCCTAAAAAGTGAGTTTTTTTGACTGGAAAGAAAGAAAAAAAGGTATAAAAAAACATTAGAAATTAATCTAATGTTAAGTATCATTTTAATGGCGGAGTGAGAGAGATTTGAACTCTCGCAGCAGTAAACCCGCTCTACATCCTTAGCAGGTGTATGCCTTTCTCCCCATTGTAAGAATATTTTTAAATGCTTATGTCTTGTTTTCCCTTTATTTATGGGGTAAAACAAAGCATTACAATATCTATTTAATTTTGTTTGAACTTGTTTTTTTTAAAGTGGTGCCTAAAATTGGTGCCATTTTTAGTTTTTTTAACAATTTTTGAAGATTTTATTAAATGCGTTAGCACTTTCTTTTTTTGCACTTTGAAAGGTATGAGCGTAAATTTCACTAGTAATATTTATGTTAGAATGTCCTAATCTTTCGCTTACCGCTTTGAAATTTACACCACTGTTTATTAAAATACTTGCCGAAGTATGTCTTAAATCATGAAACCTTATATGTTCTAAGCCATATTTATCAGTTACCTTGCAAAATATTTTGTAACAAGTGCTAGGGTTCATGTGTTTTCCTACTTCATCAGTAAACATTCTATCAGTACCTTGCCATTTGCTACCTAATTTTTTGATATATTCATCTTGCCACTCTTTATATTCCTTTAATACTTCTACTGTTGTATCATTTAATATAATAATTCGGTTTGATGAATTGGTTTTTGGCTTTTTCTCATCTATTTCGCCATTTACAACCTTTAATGAGTTATCTATTACTAAAGTATTAGTATCAAAATCTAAATCACTCCATCTTAGGGCTGATATTTCGCCTCTACGAGCCCCGCTATCTAAAGCAAGTGTAAGTAATGCTCTATATTTAATAGGCTCATTTTTTAAACACTCAATAAATTTTTTTGACTGTTCCATGTCATAAAATTTTCTTTCTACCTTTTCTTTTTTAGGCTTTTGTGTTTTTGAATTGGGGTTAGTTGACAAGAATTCCCATTTTATAGCCTGATTAAACATAACATTGATTAGTTTGTAATAATCATATTTTGAATTGTAACTTAGTTCTTTTACCTTGGTACCCTTAAATAACTCACTATACATATCATCTAGTATATATGGAGTTATCTTGCTTAATTTATAATTGCCTATTATAGGAAGAATGTTTTTTAATAATCTTTCATAATTCATTATTGTAACTTTTCCTATATTTACTTCACAATATTTTTTTATGAAGACATTCTTATATTGAGCGAATGTCATATCTTTAATATTAGAATTTTTTCTTTTGTGATAATATTCCTTTGTAAGTTCGGCATCTCTAATTTTAACCTCGGCTAATGTTCCCGTAAACCTTTCTATGTGTCTATCTCTTTTGCCAAAAATATCTTTTCCAAGTTCAATAGTTATTTTCCATTTTTTTATACCTTGTTTATTAACTCCTGTTTGTATATATCCCATGTGCTAAAACTCCTTTCTCATTATGGGATATAAGGCCTTGCTACCTATAAATATTATAGCATATTTTCCCTTATATTCCTAGTAAATCAGAGAATTTTCTCTCTTCATTTTCACTTTTTTTTAGCCACTCATCTATTTCTTTTAAATCAAATTTTATACAACTTAAGACTTTAAAGTAAGGAATTCTTTTTTCTCTTACTAACTTTCTTACACCACTAACTGATATGTTTAAATAAGTTGCTAATTCATTTATTCCACATATTTCTTTCATTTTCAAAACCTCCCTTATTTTGGCTACAAAGCCATGTACTCGTTGCAACTGACTAAAGAATAGCACCTTATAACATTTAATACTAACAACTAAAAAGAACCTATTTTTAACAGGCACTCTCTTGTAAATAAAGGGCTAGTGTGACAAAAAGTCTATTATTTCGGACAAAAATAACTAAAATACAAGTTAAAAAACTTTTGGAAAAACTATATTTTTTACCAAAAAATAGTTGTATGATGAAATCACAAAGCGAGTGCACAAACTTTGTTATAAAGAAAGGAGTAAATATTTATGTTAGATGATAAGACAAAAGAGCAATTACAAATGCTTGATGAGAAATCTAAACGAGTATTAGATATTTGCGATATTAAGCACGAGTTAGTAGCAACAATGCTAAAGAAAGAAACTAACGGAAAAATATCTCAAGAAGAAATTGATAGGTTTAACAACTATCTAAATGTAATTGTTAAGAGTAATAAGTCAAGCAATAACTTAAATAATCGTATATCAAGTATTTACGAATTAGTAAAAACTCACTACAAAGATTATTTAAAACTTAACTCAATAATGGTATCAAGTAACAAATAATTAACTAATTTTTAACTAAAAATTCGGTGGAAATCAAGTCTTTTATAACTACTGGCGTAGTATAAAAGGCTTTTTTTATGTTATAATCTAAGAAGTTGAGGAGTTGAACTTATGGGACATTATCATAATAAATTAGATAAGAAATATTTTAATAAATCGGTATATGTAAAAAAGTTTGAAGAAGTTTTTAATATCAAGATAAAAGACTACCCCTTACAATATGACATACTTTTTGATACATTTAATACTTATATTATGGTTAACAATATATTGTTTTCATTAAACTATATTGAGCCAAGCAAAAAGGTTGATAATCTAATGCACACTATAAGAAGTTATCTAAACAAATACAAAAACAAAATAAAAAAGTCTTATGATAGTGAGTGTATCTTAGTATATGAAAGCCTAGAACAAAGTCTTGATGAACTAGAAGAAATGAAAGAACTACACGAAACTAATAAGACAAGATACAATTTTAAATCTTTTGAAAAAGAATTTGAAGAATTTACATATCTTTTAGAAAAATTACACTTTGATATGCTAGCAGATAGTAAAGGTATGCCCTTTTATAAGAAAGCCAATGATAAACTACCTAAAAAAGTTAATCTTAAATTACTCAATGATTTAGATACACATAGAAATACATTCTTTGATATAGGCAAACAAGAACAACTTAACAACGACTTTGTAAAAAATTATTCAAAAATTAAGTTTGATTTAAACAATGATGAAGACCAAAAGTATTTTATTATTGATACATTAACTAGAGTAAAGGACTTAAATAATGCTATGGTTGATTATTACATATATGATAAAGATAAGACAGTTGTTGATATGTTTAACTTCTATTTAAAAAACTATATAGACAATGTTGATACAACCATTATAAAAGATATAGAATATGTTAATGTTTTTAATAGATTAAAAGAAGTTAGCCAACTTATAGATAATGATAATATAGATTTAGCATTTGATATTATTAAGAATATAATTAAGCAATACAATAACCTTTATGAAAGGATGAGTTAAATGAAAAAACAAAATATATTAGATTTTCTATGTGATGACTTTTTAAATCAATTTAATAAAAAAAGAGAAAATCTTAAATCAGTTTTAAAAGATGATGAATATAACAACCTATATCATCATATCAATATATTTTTAACTAACAACTATAAACTTTTTAACCTTGATTTTGACTATAATATCAATTCAAGTGATATATTAGAAAAATCTAAAAGTCTTTACCTACTTTCTAAAAGTATAGAAGGTGTAATTGACATATTAAGTATTACCCCTGATTTTTTTAAATCTTATGAAAGTAAATATGGTAGAAGTTTAGCTTTTTCCGAAGTTTGTTATAGAAATTTACTAGGCAATATTTTAGTTTATAAAAACGAACTAAAAAAGATAACTGAAAAAGATAGCCAAGGTATTATTGATAGTATGTGTGGTATGATAGAAATATTACAAACAACAAAATATGTACCTTACAATTAAAAATAAGTGATGAGAGTTTTATTTACTTTCATCACTTATTTTTGTTTCATCTTCCTTAAATAGTTCGGCTATATCAATATCAAGAACAAGTGCTAATCTCCAAAGCGTTCCAAGAGAAAAGGTTTGGTGGTTCTTACTTTCAATATTACTTATGAATTGAGTTGAATAACTCATTTTATTGGCTAATTGCTCTTGTGTTAGTCCTTTTAATAGTCGTTGCTTTTTAATGTTTTTAGAAACTATTTCATAAACATAGTTTTCATCATCTCTTTGAAACAATTATACCACCACCTCATCTATATATAATTTTCTCATTTATTTTGTTATATATACTTACTCCATTCGAGTAAGTTATGGTATAATGAATAATAAGAAAGGAGAGTGCGTTTATATGGCTTTAATTAAGTGCAATAATTGTGGTAAAGAAATAAGTGATAAGGCTACAACTTGTATCCATTGTGGCAAAAAGGTAAATGTTAAAAATAATGTTGAAAAGCCAATTAAAAAAGCAAGTAAAAAAGGTATTTTGATTATTGGAGGTATCTTACTTGCCATTGTACTAGTTGGTATAACTGTATTTTTAGTTTTAAACCATAATTTCAAAAGTTATATTGGTATATGGGAACATAATATTACTTGGAAACGAGGAAATAAAACAACAAGAACAAGTTATGCTTATATTGAATTGCTAAAAAATGGTACTTTTAACTACACTGGCTACGATATTAATGATTTAGAAAATAAAATTACTTATTCGGGTACTTATAATGAGAACAATGACATAATCTATATTTATTTTAAATATGAAGAACAAGATTATACTGGAAAATTATACATAAAAGATAATAAATTGTGTATGAATGAAGAAAATTGCGAAGATTACTTTGTTAAGACCTCATCAAAAGATAAAAATAGTATTACTTTAAACGAAGAACCAACTTATATATCTTACGAACAATATCAAAGTATTTTAAGTAATAGTGAAAATGCTATTGTAGTATTTGTAAGAGAATGGTGTCATTATTGTAAAGAATATAAAGAAATATTAAAGGAAGTTAATAGTAATTATACTACTCCAATATACTATTATGAACTTGAAGATGATGATATTTTAGGTATAAGTGCTACCCCAACAACCTACATAATAAAAAATGGTGTTAATGTTGAAACTATAGAAGGCAAAAAAGAATATGATGAATTAAGTAAAATACTTAATAAAAATAATGTTGATTAAGGAGTGAGAATATGGCTTTGATAAAATGTCCCGAATGTAAAAAAGAAATAAGTGATAAATCTAAGACTTGTATTCATTGTGGTTGTCCTGTTGAAAATGAAACTAAATATTATTGTGAAGAATGTGGGAAAAAGATTTTAAAAACTGATAAAGTTTGTTCTAATTGTGGTTGTCCCATTAATTTAGAAAAAAAGCAAAACAAAAGTAATTTTTTAAAAGAAAAATTGTCTAAATATCTAAATAATATTAAGACAAAAAATAAAAAAACTATTGTGATTACTTGTATAAGTATAGCAATCATCTTATTTTTAATAATATTTATATTTAGTAGGGAAACTACTATATATAGAATGAATAGTAGTTTAACCACTTATGAAAGCATTACACTACAAAGTTTTGGAAAATGCTACTATTATTATGATAGCCACTATGACGATAGTAAAGACGAAATTGATAGCAATTGTTCTTGGAGTAAAAAAGGGTCATCCTATACAATAACAATAAGTGGTAAAGTTTTATATTGTAGTAGAAATGGCAAAGATTTTTCTTGTAAATATAATGATACAACATTAAAATATACAGCAGATTAAACATAAAAACGGCTACTTGCTAAATAGTCGTTTTTATGATATTATGTATATGTCAAGGGAACTTGAATAAAATAAAAATGGGAATACTTAACAAGGCAATGTTGAGTACTCACCACAAATTTGGTTCGCACTTAATCTTGTTAGATTGAGTGCTTTTCTTTTACATAGATTACTACTTTACGAAAGTAAAAAGTAAGGCTATTAGCAAAAAGATAATTAAGATAAGAGATAAGATTAAAAAATCTTTCTTATTCATACTATCAGCCTCCTTTCTTTTGAAAGGTGGCAAGCACTCAACTGTTAGAGTATTCCCTAGTTGGAATTATACTATACTTGTTAGACTATAACAAGTGAACATTTAACAAAATTACACAAAACTACACTAAAATTGTATTCTATTCCCAACACTACCACTATATATATGAGGGGGTGGTAGTATTAAAGACTTAATATCTTTAAAAGAGGCTTGTAAGATTATAGGTATATCTTATAAAACTTTGTATAGTTGGGTTAGTAATAATGAAGTATCATACACAAAAGTTGGCAATAGATACTATCTATCACAAGAGCAATTAAATGCCCTTGTTTTTGTTTTTAATAAAAGTTAGGTTGCTTTGTTGTGGTTAAAAACTTAACACACTCTACCAAAGAATATTAAAATTAAATTGTAAAAATTAAAAGGAGGAATTACTTATGTATCTATATCAAAATAGATATGCCAACAAGTTACACTTAAATATTATTAGAGTAAAATATTCAAAGGAACATACTTTAGTTGAAAGAGATTTTGCTATCAAGTTAAGTTATGATTATGACACTATGACAAATGATTTAATAACATATAAATTATATCTTTATTTAGGTTGTTTATTAAGCCAAAATGCTTTAAGAGATAATGTAATAACACTTGATACAAAAGTCTTTCTAAATGCCTTAAAAACGACTAAAAAGGCTTATATTATATCATCACTTGAATATTTAAAAGCCATAAGGTTTAATTATTATTATTTTAAAGGTAAAAAGAATAACAAAGGTTATACCAAAGAAACAAGAACTTGTCGTATCATAGATGATTATTCCACCACAAAAGGTAGTATTACAATTAGGTTTAACAATGATTACTTAACACTACTTGGTTATAGTAGATTAACCTTACAACTACCTAACGAGTTATTTAATATGAATATAACAAAATATCATCATAGTTTATTTATGGGAGTTCGTGTTTTATTTCATAGGCAAGTCAATTATAGCAATAAACACAAAAATATAATCTCAATAAAAGAAATAACAAAATATTGTCCTTTACTACCTTGTTATGATGACTTGAACGAAAGCAAACAAGTATCAAGAAACATATTAGAGCCATTTAAAAAGAATATGAACTATATGAGCGAATTATTTAATTTAACTTGGCAATATGAAAATGAACCAACTACTTACAACACTTTTATAAATGATAAAATAATCTTTGAGTGTAGAAATTAAAGCAAAGTAAAGCAGTTTTTAAGGTTTGGTATGTAGATAGCATTTAAGGCAAACACTTATAAATAAAGACTTTTATTAGGTGTTTAGTTCCTTAAATATAATAAGTATATTATATATAGCACTCACTCCTTATGGAGTGGTGCTTGTATATCTATAATTTAGTTTTTACAATAGATAAAAAATAAAAAAGTATATGTAGAGTATATTATACTTGTATATATACAAGGAGGAAAAAATGTTAAAAAAAGAGGAATATAAAAATTATATAGAAAATGAAAACAATATAAGGAAGATACCAACTAACTTTAATAAATTAGACAATATATATGGTGGTGGCTTATCAAAAGGCTTAACTATTCTTGGTGCTAATACAGGTTTGGGAAAGACAACTTTTGTCTTACAACTTGCCGACAATGTGGCACACCAACCTAACACAAAGGTTTTGTTCTTTTCTTTAGAATTGACTAAATATGAGTTAGTATCAAAATCTTTGAGCCGATTGTCTTATTTAGATGACAACTTAACTAATCATACACCAAACGACTTTATAAGTAATAGTGTTGATGATTTAGATACTTATTATAGTCATTATGAGCCAATAGGAAATAATGTCTACATAGTAGATAATGTTAGAAATATTATGAAAATATCTAAAACTATTTACGACTTTTGTAATGAGTTTGAAAATGATAAAGTCGTTGTTATTATTGATTACATACAATTTATAAATTGTAATGGAAACAATGATAAACAAAATGTAGATATTATTACACGAGAACTTAAAGCACTTGCTAATAATTACAATATACCTATTGTAGCAATTAGTAGTTTAAGCCGTGAGGGAGCCAAAAGAAACGATATATCATCATTTAAAGAAAGTGGTAGCATAGAATATACGGCAGACTATCTTATAATTATGTATCAAAAAGAAAATAATAGAGGGTTGGCTTTTACTGATGATACTGATACTATTACACTTGAGTTTTTAAAAAATAGGTTTGGGGTAAAAGGACAATTTGATTTAAAATATTTAGGCAATTATGCCACATTTAAGGAACTTTAACGAGTTCCTTTTTTTATTTTGAAAAATTGTATGGTCGTTTAATTTTGGGGCAACCCGTTGCTACCAAAAAGTAAATAGAAAATACTACTAAAGCCACCCCGTACTCATTAAGAGGAGGAACACAAATGAAACAAAAATTTTTAACACTTGCTGAGGTAAGTGATAGCCTACATACTTCTATTGCATATATAAAAAAACTTATAGAAGAAGAAAAAATTAAGGCTATAAAATCATCTAAAAATTATTTAATTAGTGAGTTTGAATATTTAAAACTAATTGAGGCTATGGAGGTAAAAAAAGATGAAAAATAATAAAGTAAGCATTGATTTAGATATTGAGGACTTACTAGGACTTAAAGAACCAAAGAAAGGTACTCTTGAATATGACCTAAACTTTATAATTGATAATGGTATAGAAGAATATTTAAGACTACAAGAGGAAGAAAAACAAAAAGATAAAGAGTTTGTAGAAATGTTTAAAAGGAATTATGATGAAATAGTAAAATTTATTTCCGTTGACCCTAAACAAAGAATAGCAGTTGACTGTTTTACTTGTATTAAGGGTATGGACTTATCAAAAAAATATGGAAAACCAAAACAAAAGAGATAAGAAGTCAATTGATAACTTGCTTATCTCTTATTTTTTTGTTTATACCTAAGTAGGTTCTAATAATTTGAATTTGAACTTGATTATGTGTTTGAAATTCTTTCCTAAATTCTTTTAAAAGGCTAGCAAACTCTTTTTTTAAAATTATTTGTTCTTTAGATGATAAAAATATTTCTTTATTATCAAGTGTTTGCTTTATTACTATCAGCCTTATAAGTTGGTCTTTCATTTTGCTAGTCATAATGAATTGCATATCTTTTAAATCACTTAGCATTTTCTCATTCATTTTTTAACTCCATTCTTTGGTTTTTTGTTTTTTTGGTGCCTTTTTTGAAATACCATTTCCTTATACCCCTTAAATTACTAGTAGCAAGAAATAAAGTGGTGCCAAAAAAGTTGCCAAAAAGTATGATAGTTTGTAATACTTTGTGATAAAGTGTGATTTTCCCATAAAATCTAAATAAATGAAATATAAAAAGTGGTGCCTTAAAAATATGTATGAAAAAAGTCTTAACTTTCATTTTAGAAAATCAAGACTTTTGCTTTTAAAATGGCGGAGACAGAGGGATTTGAACCCTCGCAGCAGTTACCCGCTCTACATCCTTAGCAGGGACGCCTCTTCAGCCTCTTGAGTATGTCTCCATTTTATTTTCATGTGCTCTAGAATTGGCTTGGCACTCCCTTAGCAGGGACGCCTCTTCAGCCTCTTGAGTATCACTCCATACCAACAATATCAGTTTACTAAAAATAGGAGGACAAGTCAATAAAAAGTTGCGGCTTTCTAGTAATTTTTTGCGGTTTTTAGTTAAAATTTAGAAAAAGTACTTATAAATTAAATAAAATTATTAGTTAGTATTGCACTAAACTATGATACAATACTGTTATCCTATTAAGTAAATCTTAATAAAAGGTGAAGGAGTTTATTATGAAAGAGTTAAAAGAGGCAAAAATTGCCAAAAAAGGCAAAGAAAAAGGATTTGAGTTGAATGATAAAAAGGCAAAAAGAAAGCGTTTGCTGTCAAAGATTGGAAAAATTATATTAATAGTTATAATTTTATATTTGGTAGTAATTGAAATCTTAGGAATTATTCGCCGTAGCAAAATTAGTACTATCAATTCTCCTGATAGTGCTTGTCCTGATGTAGTTGTTAAATTTTATGAGACTAAGTTTCGCAATTACTATTTAGGCAATGGTTGTAGTTATACAGTTTATTATAAAGATGATAGTAAAGAAAGTCTTGAAGAAGCTTTTGCCCATAAGAAAGTTACTAGGGGTGACGCCTTAAGATATGGTATTTTTATTCATAGTAGATGGAAATGGCAAGATAAGAATTATTAATAAATAGAAAGTGGGAAAATTTTATGAAAAAAGAGAAAAAGGGTAAGAAAAGAGCCAAAGTATTGGTTATAATTCTGGGGGTATTTTTAACATTTGTAGTTATAATGGGTGTTAGAGAAATTAACAGGTTTATTCATGTTGGAAAGATTACTAAAATAGACAGTGAAGAAAAGTATTGTATTTCACTTATGTCTGTTGTTTATAGAGATTTATTTTATATCTATGAAAGCAGTAATGGTTGTACTTACTATGTTTATTATAAAGATGGAAGCAAGGAACCACTAAGTAAAGCCTTATATTTGCACCATCTTAATGTTAATGATGCCGCTAAATTTGGAGTTAATTTGAATAGTCAAAGTGTTTTAAGCAGACTCATTAAAAACGCAAAACATCTATGATATTCTTATATTGAACAACAATAAAAAAGATTGCTAGAATTAATCTGGCAGTCTTTTATTATTCATAAAACTATTTATGTAAATCTTTATCATATAATTTTTTATAATAATCACATTTTTTTAGTAACTCTTGATGAGTTCCGTAGTCAATTATCTTGCCGTCATTAACTACAAATATTTTGTCAGCGTCGATAACGGTTGATAGACGGTGAGCAATAATAAGAATGGTGTATTCGCCGGTTAAATTATCAATTGATTCTTGAATTTTACTTTGTGTTTCATTATCTAGGGCACTGGTGGCTTCATCAAAAAGGATTATTTCAGTGTGCATTAACAGGGCTCTGGCGATAGCCAAACGCTGCTTTTGACCACCTGATAGAATGATACCATTTTCACCAACTAATGTTTCGTATTTATCAGGAAGAGACATGATATAATCATCAATGCAGGCAAGCTTACAAGCACTTCTTATTTCCTCTAAATTTGCGTCTTCTTTAGCTAGCAATAAATTATCTTTAATGGAAAAATTGAAAACATAAGGATTTTGAGTGATAATTGACATATTATTTCTGATGGTGTTGCAGTCTAAATCGTTAATATTTACATCATCTAATAAGATTTTACCACTTGTGGCTTTGTAAAAATGGGTAATTAAATTGAAGATGGTTGATTTTCCAGCCCCACTTTTACCAACAAAAGCTACTTTTTCGTTTGGATTTATGACAAAACTCATATTATTTAATACTTTATCTTGATTATAACCGAAGAAAACATTATCAAATTTTATAGAACCATTTAATTTTTTTAATGAAATGTTGCCAAACTGCTCTTTAGAAAATTTATCGCTTTCAATTATTTCATAAATGCGGTTAGCTGCCATGTTGAATTTCTTGTTGTATTCGGCAATTTTAACAATTCCAATAAGTAAATTTTTAACTTTAGTCTGATAATTATAAATAATTATAAAGTTAGGAATAGAAAGTAAGGATTTATTATATAAAAGACAACCTACTAATATTAAACCTAAATCTGTTAAAGCTCTAACATTGTTTTCCACATAACTATATAAGCGTCTGATATTCATTATATTGACTTGTTCATTAGTACTTTCTTCAATTTTGTTATAGGCTTGTTTTAGCACACTATTACTAGCATTTAAAATCTTAATATCTCTAATACCGTGAACAATCTCGCTAGTAAGGCCAGTTTTGTTTTCTTGAATAACTTTTAATTTTTTTTGAACTTCGTATTGTTTAGCTAAACTTTTTTTGTTAATAAAATAGATTAAAACTGAGGTAATAATGGCATAAATAAAGAGGTATTTATTAAGAATAAATATTGTAACTAAAACTCCAACATTGGTAATTATATAGGATAACCAATAAGCATATTCCATGAATAATCCGGCAATATCTTGCGTATCTTTATTTAATCTATCAATAAATAAGCCAGAAGAATTTTTATCGATTTCTTGAACTTCTAAATTCAATATTTCTTTAGTTAAAGATTTTTGAATACTTATTAAAGTTTTCTGATATATTTTTTGATAAAAGAAACCTTTAAAATAAACCATGGCATATAATAGTAAATTAATAAAAAAGACAATTATAGCCGATAAAATCAACTCATTTATAATACCATTAGTAATATTTAAAATTACTTTAGCAGCCAACAGAGGCATTATGGTACTTATTATTGCCTCAACAATGCTAACTAAACCATATCCAATTAGATTTAACCTTGCTTCTTTAATATATTTCCAAGTTCTTTTAACATTTAATTTGAAATTAACATTTTTATCGTTTTTAACATTTTTCATATTTAAACTCACTTTCATTACTTTATAATATAAATAGAAAACTGCTAGAATTATCTAACAGTATTTATTTTATTCATTAGTAGTAGCTTCTCTTAAATTTCTTAAATATTCATTCATGATAGAGAGATAATCATCACTATTTTCTCGCTCTTTACTATCTAAAGTATTCATCAAATTAACTTCTACAGTTTTAGCCTTATAATTTTTAGTTAAATCAGTAATAGTATCATTAGTTTCACCTTTTTTGATAAATAGAGTAGTATAAGTGCCATTTTTAAAATTATTTTTTAAATCCGTAGTAACATTTTTACTATCTTCTAAAGATATAACAGTAAAACCATAATTTTCTAAATACTTTAAAGTATTAGTAGTTGTAATAATAGGCTTTTTACTAGCAGCGCCAATACTTCTTAAATTAGCATCCATTAAAGATAAATCTTCTTGTAATTTTTTATAATTAGTATCAATCATTTGAATTAAATATTTACTATTAATAAAATCACTTAAGTTGTTCTTCGTTGTCGTTGCTAACATTAAATAGTTATTTGGACTTAACCAAAGTTCTTCTGAGGTTTTACCATATTCAATATTAAGGCCGTAACTAACATCAATGATTTTCATACTTTTATTTTGATTCAAGAAACTTCTAGCAATATTTTTTTCATCACTAAGACCATTATAAACAAATAAGGTTTTTTTAGCATAATCACTTATTTGCTTATCTGTAAGTTCATAGTTATTTACATCAACCCCACTAGGGTAAATACTAACAATATCTGAGTAAGTGCCATATAAACTTTTGACGATATACTCAATGGGATAAGTACTAACAACAATACTAATATCTTCCATATCATCTCTTTTAAAGCATCCTGTAAGACTGAAAAGTCCTAATAGTAAGCAAAATATTTTTAATAAATTTTTATGTTTTTTCATTTTTTTCTCCTTTATATATAATAATCTTTAATTATTTTTATTATTTAATATCGGTACGGGATCATAACCATATTTTCCATAAGGATG